>CAZGYL010000861.1:0-2229 GCA_964529985.1 uncultured Planctomycetia bacterium
CGAATCGTTCCGCAAGCGCAAAAGCCAAGTGCAGGCCCGCAAGGGAGGTGCGGCGGTTGGTTATTAATTTGTATTTTTCAAGGAACAGCAGCCCGCATTCCCCAACCAAGGGCGCCGGATCGCTTGACGAGACGTCCGCCGGCGGGCTACGCTTTCCCGGGTCAGGAAAACGAAAGGAGGAACGACGCCAAGACAAACTCAGTCCGCCCGGCAAGAGGGGTATTCAGGACTGTCGGAATCGGTGTTCAGATCGGTCGGAATACGCAGTTTACGCTCTCATTCAGCTTGAGTGCAATACCTGTGACCGATTATCCGCTGTCTACAGCTCAGTTCAAGGCAAGAGGCATTGTAGGAGGGAAAGGAGAAGAATGTATGATTCTCATGAGCGCCATTCTTTCGCTTTCGGCTGTTGCTGCCATGCACGGGAAGAACGCTGGCGGCTATATCCGGGAGGAAATATATGACACTTCCGTTCATCAAGATGAAGCTGTCGTGAACGTGAAGCTTGTGAACAGCAGGTGGCCGGATTGCACAACGTTGAAGACGGCTGTGCACGACATGTTCAGGCTCGAAGGAGTTGAGCACGGGACAGACCAGGAGAAGGCTCTGGCGCTTTGGAAGTGGTTCCGGCTACTGACAAGTTCCACGGGGGGCAGCTACGCGTACGAACTTCAAGACAAAAAGTGGAAGATCGTCCATGACCCCCACAAGATTCTCACGGTGTACGGGCATCATCAGTGCGACGGTCTGAGCTGGGCGATGGTTGCGCTGTGGCGGGCCGCCGGCTACATGGCACACGACTGCTGCACGTGGGGACATACCACCACCGCACTTCGGTATAAGGATGTCGATGGCGTATATAGGTATCACAGTTTCGATCCCCAGGGACGCTTTTACTATTGGGACGATGAGAAAAACATTGTGGGCGTTCGCTCCATGCCCATCATGACGGGGATGGTTTACCGCCATGTGACAGCGCCGATCCACCTTCACTCTCTGCGGACCTCCCTGCGAGTTGGAGAGAAGATCGAGCGGCGGTGGGATAACAGGGGGCACTTGGTTCCGAGCGGAGAGGATAAGCTGAAAGCGTTGGAGAGCCCCTATTATGCCTACGCGCCTGGGAAAAAGGAGGGAATATACGCCGTAGCGGGGGAGGAGGTGAAAATCTTGCAGGCTGAGACCGATCCGGCATGGTATACTTCCCAGCTTTATGATGGTTCGCGCAACACAGCATGCTCCCCTCCTGGGAAAGAGGGAGCGCGCCTTCATCCACGAAAGAGCGGTGAGACCGCCTTATTCATATACCGCTCCCCGCCGCCCTATGTGATCGTTGAGGCGAAGGTAGAAGCCGTGTTGATGAAAAGTAGCCCGGACGATACCTGTCGGCTTTCTTTCTCGTCAGACGGAAAAACGTGGCATCTGCTTTACGAGAAAAAAAGCACAGGCAGAGAGAAGGTTTCCTTTGATATCGGATTCAAGGCATGGCGCAACGGCAGACCTCACGTGTATACCAAGTACAATCTTTTAGTGAGGGCCGAGTTCAAAACCGCGGAAGATGTGCGAGGTGTAGGGATGGATATGCTTCGCATAAAGACCATCCGTATGCTTAACAAGCGTACCCTTCCCAACCTGCGACCAGGGAGGAATTATATTCGAGTGACAGCGAATAATATCACGGAAGGCCTGGCGTTAGAAGTGCGCATCGTTTACATGGTGAAAGGGCGTGAAGTTATATGTAAGCGGTTCGTCAGGAGCTTTCCTTACTATTTTGTGATCGATGTGCAGGGCGTGAAACCGTACGTCAGAAAAAGCTATGACCAGGACTTCAACAACGGCGAGCTGCGCATGGTAGCTTACTCCCTGCGCCTTGTGCGAAGCGAAGAAACCGTGCGGTTTCTTGCCTCTATGCCGGAAAGGGAAGGTGCTGCAGCTTTCAAGCGTCCCAAACCCCATCCGGCGGATATGACCAGGAGGAAGGTGCGGCGTCCCCTGGAAACAAATCCCATGCAAACGGACGGTTTTTTTCCTCAGAGCACTACGGTATTGCAAAACCGGAAAAGGGTCGAGAAGCTTCTGAGGGATCTCTCGCTGCCTCTGAGCGGGCGTCGGTCGGTGTTTCAGTGGGGGATCGCCCAGGAGCTGGGGAACTATCCGGAAGCTGTGGACGGTCTCTGCGAGCGCCTTCGGACCGCAGACGGTGACCTTACTCTTTTCATCGTGAAAGCGCTC
>CAZGYL010000862.1:0-2227 GCA_964529985.1 uncultured Planctomycetia bacterium
AATACACGGAGGCCCGTGCGGTGACCGCGCGGGCTCTGAAACTCCACCCGGGTTACGTTCTCGCCCTGAAGAATCGTGCCGTCATGAGTCAGCGGGAGGGGAAGCCGGCGGAAGCACTGGCCGACTTTCTGGCCGCGATCCGCCTGCGTCCGGTGCGGTATTTCGAGGAGGTGTACGTCGATACGCTTGATCTTCTGGCCACGGAAAAACAGTTTTCCTTCGGAGGCGAATTGGGAGAGTTACGGAAACTCGTCGAAGCCGCCTTGGGGAGAAAAAACCCGGATCCCCGCTTGCTGTGGCATGTGTGGCTCACGCTTTCCTTGGTTCACCGCAAGCAGGATATTAAAGAGCTCTTCAAGGATATGGCACGTGTGGCTTCTATTGCGGACGTGAAAAGGGCCGGAGGTGAGGCATATGCGGAAGAGATCCGGCGCGCTCTTGAGCGTCTGCACTCGAAAGGAAATCTGCGGATCAACTGCGGGGGCGGAGCGTACCGGCAGGCGGACGGTACCGTGTGGGAATCCGACCGCTTCTTTTTCGGCGGACGCAGGGACGATGCCGGGTCCGATGACGCCGTGGCGGGAACGAACGACCACATTCTTTACACCACGAACCGCAAGTTCCCTTTCTGGGAGCGGTCGGCAAAAGCGTATCGTATCCCGGTCCTTCCCGGAAACTACCGCGTGACGCTTCACTTCGCGGAATCGTACTCAAGCGATTGGGAGCCGCGGATTTTTGATATCAAGCTGGAGGGAACGAAAGTGTTTGAGGGTTACGACACGCGCTCTTTGGGCGCAGCGACGGCGGACCGGCGCGCTTTTGTCGTCGAGGACACGGACGCGGTTCTCGAGATCGAATTCAAGCCCAGACTGGTAGGCGCTTTCGTAAACGCGATCGAAGTAGAAAGACTCTAAGGCCGCGGCAAACCCGTGCGTTACGTCCGTGCGTGTCGGACGAATGGGTTTGAAAGACGACAGAAAGTGTCTTCACGCCGGCCGATTGTTCTTGGAATCCGAATGCAAAGAACCGCGTTATCCATATACAATGGGTTTCCACGCCTACCGGATTCTACGGTATGAGCAGGCTTCGCTGAGGGGACCTACGGCCGAACCGCAACGGACTTCCCGCTTTACAGAGCGCGACGAGGTATTGCCGAGAAGGCGGCGCCTGCTTTATAAGAGTACTTGCGACGACTCTGAAAGCCTTTTTGCTTCTTGGAAGTTTTTCGGCCTTTGGAGGACTTATGAGTTCGAGTCGTTCTCTTCTCTTGCTTGTGATGTTGGCAGGAGTTTGTGTAGGCGGTCCCCTGAGACTTTATGTTTCCCCCTCGGGGGACGATTCTCTTTCAGGGCTTGCGCCACGACGCTCGGGCGCAAACGGCCCTTTCGCTACGTTGCAACGGGCCCGCGATGTCATAAGAGAACTCAAGAAAAAAGGACGGTATCCTGAGGAGGGAGTTGTCATTGAGGTTGAAAGCGGAAGATATGAGATCGCAGAGCCGATTCGTTTTACTTCCGAAGATTCAGGACTCCCCGGAGCTCCTGTTGTGTATAAGGCTTGCGTTACCGGAGGTGCGAGATTAACCGGCACGCGGCTTGTTCGAGGGTTCAAACCCCTCAGGGATTCTTCTCTTCTCCTGCGGTTGCCTCCGGAAGTCAGAGGAAAGGTATTGCTTGCAGACCTTCGAGCTTCGGGAGTGTCTGATTGGAGTTCAGCGCCTCTCGGGAAATTTCAGCTGTTCTTCGATGACGAGCCCATGGTGCTTGCACGCTGGCCTAACGACAAGTTTGTGCGCATTGTAAAGACAGCGGACGAAAAGCCTTTCGAAGTGCGCGGAAGGAAGGGCGACCGTTCGGGGAAATTTTACTACAGCGGGGACCGACCCCGCCGCTGGGTCGATGAAAAGGATCCCTATGTACACGGGTGCTGGTATTGGGACTGGTCGGACGGGCGGCAGAGAATCGCTGCAATCGATCCGGAGCGGAAACTTATAACGCTTGCACCCCCCTACCACGGCTACGGGTACAGGGCGGGGCAGTGGTACTACGCTTACAATCTTTTCTGCGAGATCGATCAGCCGGGTGAATGGTACGTGGATCGAGAGGAGGGACTTCTTTATTTTCTGCCGCCGGGTCCTGTTACAAGCGGAAATGCCGCTGTTTCGGTTGCCCCTGGGATTTTGCGTGTCGAAAAGGCTTCGCACCTTGTTTTCCGCGGTCTTGTTTTT
>CAZGYL010000863.1:0-2219 GCA_964529985.1 uncultured Planctomycetia bacterium
CGTCCACCCTCCCTGCCCGGGGCGGATCGAGCCCGGAGCGCCCGCAGGCGGGAAATAAACGTCCGCTGCAACCACATACGGTTCGACCCGATACAACGCGGTGCTTCCCTCATCCCTTGCGTGCTCAACGGGATTGAGCATTGTAAGGAGCGATACCGCTTTCTGTGCTTCGCCCTCCAAGGCGTAAGCCAGAGCCAGCCAGGCTGCAGCGTGGGTGTACTGGCCACCATTTTCACGTACCCCCGGAGGGTAGCCCTTAATGTAACCAGGCTCTACGGAACTGCGGTCAAAAGGCGGCGTAAAGAGAAGCGCAAGTTGCTCCTCCTCCCGAACAAGCTCCTTCCAGGCCGACTCCAGGGCCTCGCGCCTCCGTTCGACCCGCCCGGCTCGGCTTATGGCGGCCCAAGACTGGGGCAGCGAATCTATTTTCGCCTCAGCGCACTTCCGGGAGCCCAGCGGGGAGCCGTCATCGAAGTACGCTCGAAGGTACCAGTTCCCATCCCAGCAGTGCCGTTCCAAAGCCGCTGCATAGCGACGCGCTTTCGCCCGAAGTCTCGAAGCGGTGCGCGCATCGCCCAATCTCTCAGCCAAACGTGCAAAATCGCGCAACAAGGCGACGCAGAACCAGCCCAACCACACGCTCTCACCGCTTCCTTTCGCCCCAACCAGATTCAGCCCGTCGTTCCAGTCGCAGCTCCCCATGAGAGGCACCCCGTGCGAACCGCGCGTACAGCCCAGCTCTACAGCCCGCAAGCAATGCTCATAGACCGTAGCCCGCTCGGTTGATACGGAAGGAACAAAGTACGATTCGCGTTCTTCGGGCTTAAGAGGCGGGCCTTCGATAAACGGCACCTCGCGCGCAAGCAATTCCCTGTCTCCTGTAAGCTCCTCGTATTTGGCCACAGCGTAAGGGAGCCACAGCAAATCATCGGAGCAGCGTGTGCGCACTCCGCCTCCCTCAACCGGGTGCCACCAGTGCTGCACATCTCCTTCCCTGAACTGCCTGCCGCAGCACTGCAGAATATGAGTTCTTGCTATCTCAGGCGCTGCAATAAGCAACGCAAGCACATCCTGCAACTGATCCCTGAACCCGAATGCCCCGCTTGATTGGTAAAAGCCGGACCGGCCCCATATGCGGCAACTCAGCGTTTGATAAAGCAGCCAGCGGTTCAGCATGAAATCAACCGAAAGGATCGGCGTGCGAACCTGAACCGCTCCAAGAATTTCGTCCCAAAAGGCTTTTGTTTCAGCAAGACCGGCCTCGATCACCTCAAAGTCACGCCACTTGGTAACGAGATCGCGCACTTCCTCTACGCTGCGGGCCTGGCCCATCAAGAACGCAATCTGCGTCTCTTCTCCCGGTGCAAGGTCGACCTTGACCTGAAAGGCCCAGCATGGATCGAGACCGGCGCCGGTTTTTCCGGAAAGCCAAACACGGCTGAGCGCTTCCGGATTCGCCAGCGTACGATTCCGGCCTATGAACTCGGTCCGGTCCGCAGTGCAGGTGTGTGGGGGCGGCGTCGTAGTTGCAAACGCGACAAATCCGCCGAACTGCTGGTGATATCGGTTTGTAGCGATTACAGAGCGTGAGCGGGCATCCCATGCCGTGACAACATGCTGCTGCGTTACCTCTCGATGTTCACCGAGCACAAGTTCGGCGTAAAAAGTAACCGAGAGTTTGCGCACCCTGCTCCCGTCGTTACGCAGCCGCAGGCGTTTTACAATAACCGGATCACCGTCTCCGGGACTCCGCACCGGTACGAACACCACGAGCTCCTGCTCAATGGCGTGACTGTTATGCTCGAAAACCGTGTAACCCGCGCCGTGTCGCGCTCGGTAAGCGTCCAGTTCTCTTATCGGCAACGCGGTCACGGACCAATATCGTCCGCTCTCTTCGTCCCGCACGTAGACCACTTCCGAAGGCCGATCAGAGACCGGATCGTTGGACCACCCCGTGAGCCTGTTCTGCTGGCTGTTTCCGTACCAACTGAAGCCGCCGCCGGATTCGCTGACCAAAGTGCCCACTTTGGGATTGGCGATCACATTGACCCAAGGGGCCGGGGTCCAACTGTGCGGTCCTAAATAAACTGCATACTCTTTCCCATCACGGGTAAAACCGCCGAGTCCGTTGAAATAGGGCAGTTCCAAGAAAGGCAGGGGGCCTGATGGTTCTTCTTCAGCAGGCCGCCCAACAAGTTTCTCCGGATAGGGCGCGGTTT
>CAZGYL010000864.1:0-2217 GCA_964529985.1 uncultured Planctomycetia bacterium
CTGAGCTGCCGCAGGTTCTCTATCGCGGCACGGGTTGCCGGGAGTGCGAAGGCACTGGATACCGCGGACGGCAGGGTATCTTCGAGCTTATGCCGATCACGGATGAAATCCGCGCGCTTGTACTTGCAAACCGCTCGGCGAATGAGATTCGGGCGGTGGCGGTCAAGCAAGGCATGCGCAGCTTGCGCGAGGACGGCTTCCGGGTGCTCCGCGAAGGGAAGACAACGCTTGAAGAGATTCTTCGGGTTACAAAAGACCAGCGTACCGAGGCTGAGAAAGAGCAGGCCTCAAGGGCGAAAAAGAAACGCGCTGCACGCTCCAGGCGCGCTACGGTAAGCCCTGAGGAAGCTGCGGCACAGGCTGAAGGAGGAACTCCGCCCGGCGGTGGAGCTGAGGAGAAATAGGGTTTCAACCCATGCCGGTTTATATTTACAGCGCTTTGGATCAAAAGGGACAGACGCGAACCGGAGCGGTGACCGCTCCGAACCGCGCTCAGGCCTTGGAGCAGGTCGCACGGGAGGGGCTGCATCCTGTAAGCGTGGAAGAAGAAAAAACCGCAGGCGGTCAAGGGCTGCGCCTGCGGGGTCGCGGAGGGGTCGGGGCACGTCAGGTCGAAGTTTTCACACGTGAACTGGGAAACCTCCTTGCAGCGGGGGTACCTTTGGGCAGGGCGCTTCGCATCCTCGTTCAAGAGGCGACCAGTGAGGCGGCAAAGGAAATGTGGGCCGCCGTGCACGAGGACGTCCTGAACGGAGTGTCCCTTGCCGACGCACTGTCAAAGTGGCCCCGGGCTTTCAGCCCCGTCAATGTCGCCATGGTAAGAGCGGGTGAAGCGGGAGGGTTCCTCGATGTAGTGCTGGGACAGATCGCCGATTTCCGCGCCAGGGAGCAGGATTTACTCGGGCGCGTCAAGTCTGCGCTTACTTACCCGGCGATCCTAACCGTCTTGATGCTTGTCGTTCTGACTTTCCTGCTTACGTATTTTATTCCCAAGTTCCAGCTTATGTTCGCTGAGTTCGGCGGAAGCCTCCCGTTTTTGACTCAGCTTGTCGTCAGTGCAAGCCGGTTCGTTCTTCACTACGGTTATGTAGTTGTTGTAGCGGTTGTTTTGTCGGTACTTGTGCTCCGGCGTTCGCTTGCGACCGATGCCGGAAGAAGATTTCTGGAAAAGTTATTGTTGGGCGCTCCCGCAGTTGGGAACATAGTGGCGCGGTTCGCTCTTGTGCGCTTCTGCCGGATGTTGGGTACTCTGCTTCAATCGGGTGTGCCTCTTGTTGCGTCGCTTAAAGTCGCCCGCGAGGCGATCGGAAACCAGACGCTGGCGGATGCGGTTGACGAGGCCATTGAGGATGTCAAGGGCGGCACTCCTCTGGCCCGCAGCTTGGCGCGGTGCCCGCGGCTTTTCCCTCCGTCGGTCATTGAGATGCTTGCAGTGGCTGAGGAAAGCGGCAGGCTGGAGCAGGAGCTTCTCAGGCAGGCCTCCTCTCAGGAGCTTGAGCTTGACAGGCGGCTTCGCATGCTTGTAGCCGTTACCGAGCCGGCCGTCCTTTTCATAATGGCCGGTGTTGTGGGAACCATTGTGGTAGGTATGTTGCTTCCGATTTTTACGCTGCAGGAGTTGATACGATGATGCGATCACCGCAAGGTTTCTCCAGAAGAAAGTGTAAAGTGGTCCGCCGGCGTTCAGGGTTCACTCTGATCGAGCTTTTGCTCGTTCTTGTGATCCTTGCTACGCTTGCTGCGCTTGTAGTTCCGAAGTTCGCCGGCCGCACCGAGCAGGCCAAGGTGACAAGAGCCAAGACCGACATAAGCAGGCTTGAGACGGCTCTTGATGCGTTTGAGGTGGATAACGGCCGGTACCCGACGACTGAAGAGGGCCTCATGGTGTTGTACCGGCAGCCAGCGGGGCTTGAGACATGGCGCGGGCCCTATATCAAACGGGGCGTTCCGAAAGATCCTTGGGGCAGGCAGTACATTTATGTTTATCCCGGCAGGCACAACACGCAAGGCTACGATCTTTACTCGGTGGGCCCTGATGGGCAGGAAGGGACGGAGGACGACATTGTCAACTGGGAAACCGAAGGCTCTTGATACCAAAGGTGCGTTACGGCGCACTTCAGATGGTTTCAGCTTGATAGAGCTGATCCTGGTTATGGTGATCGCAGCTTGTCTGCTTGGACTTGCTGCGCCTTCGCTTCGCGCCTTCTCAGCCGGAAG
>CAZGYL010000865.1:0-2216 GCA_964529985.1 uncultured Planctomycetia bacterium
CCCATACCTTTTCGAGGCTCCAAGTACCCTTGTGCATGTGGCTTTGTATGCCGATCACATCGTAAAGTCTCTTGCCCCCTTCGCTCAGCGAACGGATAACACGCACGTAGTCCTCACCCACCCTGTAGTCGTTTATAAGCAAGGTTGCCCCGGGGTTTGCCTCGCGCGCAGCCTCGAATGCGTCGCGAAGGTATCGCTGAACTCCTTCAGCTCGTATCAGTTTTGTAATCTGAGGCCGGGTGTTGAACCTAAAAGGTTGGGCCGCTTCGTTGACAACGTCCCAGATGTCTATCTTGCCGCGGAAGTGCCTTACGCAAGCCTTCACCCGCTCAAGCAGGAGAGAGCGTACCTTCCGCGGATCGTCGGGAAGCCAGCTTGGGACTCCTGCCGGGTGGTTCCAAACAAGAGGGTGTCCCTTGCAGGTGATCCCATGCCGTGCGCACCACTCCGCCATGGCCTCAACCCGCGCGTACTGTGGTCTGCCCTTTTGCGGCTCGAAGCTCGCCCAGTAAAAAGGCAGCGTCGCATAGTTCAAAAGCTCAGCGAAACGCTTGCGGTACGCCTGCTCAAGTTCCGGATCCCGGAAGGTGCCGAATGCAAAGATGTTGCACCCGAAAAGGAAATCATGCCGGATCTGCCGTACTGAAACCTCAGCGCCCCGAACGGGCTTCCCGCTGCCGTCGACAACCCTTACCTTCAGGTCGCCGGTTCGGTGGCTTAAGATCCGCTTTGAAGCTCCGGCAAGAACCAAATCTCCGGGTGCGCGTCCTATTAGAACGGCCGCCAAAAGAACAAATGAAAAGGCCATGTCTCTGCTCCTGTACCTCAAGTGTCTCCCGGCTCTTCGCGGGTCAACCGTTTACCGTCCGCCCGCGAACGCCTGAACCCGGACCTACGGACAGGGCGGAAAAGAAGCGCAGTTCAGATTATCTTCAGTGGGATCCGTGCCGCAAGAGAGGAACGGATCGGGCAGATCCCCTTCGCCGCCGAAGAGGTGTCCCAAAACTGTTATCGCGTCCGCGATATTGATCGCTCCGTCGTCGTTGGTGTCCGCGGCATCAAGACACGGCGGCTCGGGCTCGCCTCCGAAAAGGTGCCCGAGCACGGTTATGGCATCAGCGATATTAACCGCGCCGTCCACGTTTATGTCGCCGCGCTTAAACAGCTGTTCCTGGGGCCCGGGCTGGGCTAAGGCCGCAATGAGCTCCTCGGTGAGCGGAACGTTGTATATCCGCAGGTCGTCGATCACTCCCACGAACCACTCTTCCACCGAAAGCGCTCCTCCGACGGCCAGATTCCCGCTGTTTACCGAATCACCCGCGTCTCCGACTCCGACACGAGCTCCGTCAACATAAAGCTCGCGGGTTCCCGCCACCCCGTTCTGGACGATAGCTACATGTGCCCATGCCCCGAAGTCCACAAGCGTTCCGCTTATGGTGCTTCCAGAGCTTGCTCCATAAGTCCAGCGGTCGTTCGGATCGATCCAAATACCCCACCAAGGCGGAGAATCGCGGCCTTTGGTCACAACACCCCTCCAGCCGCTTGTCCCCGCTGCAGGCTTTATCCATGCAGCAAGCGTGTAGCTGTCCTGCGGGCCGAATTTAAGATCGTCCCGATCGGCCACCTCCACGTAATCCCCCATACCGTTCACAATCAGGGCGCCCGGGCCGATTTTCGCATCGTCGGTTATATCGGCAAGCCCTATCGGTGTGCCTTCGGCATCGTCTGCAGAATCCGAGAAATCCTCATCAAACGTCCAATGGTGGATCGGCTCCGGAGTCCCGACAAGAACCGCGCAGCATGCAGGAACCTCGCTTGAGTTTATGACGCAAACAGTATTGAAACCTTCGGGAACCTGCCCGGCGCGAAGCTGCGCTTCCGTTGAATCGCCGGGTACTGCGGTCACCTCTTCCCCGTTGACTTCGATACGAATAGGTTTGGTTGGATCGGCATACGGGTTGTTCTCCCAGTTTACCGTGACGCCGCCGCCTTCGCCTGGAGTACAAACCAAATTGCGAACAGGTACGATTCCGCTCAACGAACCGATGTCCTCTTCGCCGAATGGAACGTCGTAGATCCGAACATCATCAATGACCCCGGTGAACCACTCCTGCACCGAAGCCGCTCCCCCGAATATAAGATTTCCGAAATTCACCGCATCTTGTGCGACATCGGTTCCCGCCGGAACGCCGTTAACGTAAAGCACCCGCTTACCC
>CAZGYL010000866.1:0-2199 GCA_964529985.1 uncultured Planctomycetia bacterium
CAAAGGACGGCGCTCAGCCTCAAGCTCCTCTTCCGGCTTCAAGCTTACCCTTGAAGCCTCAGGCTCAACGGCCTCAAGAAACTCGGTAGGCACCGGAACGGGCCCCTCCTGTGTCTCAACCTGGGCCTCCCTGCACTTGGGACAGAGGTGATAGAGGATCGTACACCAAGGCTCCCGGCTCTCCTTACGCAAAGCTTGCGGCTCTGTTGCAAGAATGCTTCGTGCCATATAGAGGAGAGCCTCTTTGGGATCCACCTTCCCCTCTCCCAGGCTCTGTCCCATCTCAGAAGCTGCTTTCCTGAGAGCCTTAAGGAGAAGCTCGTGGTCGTGAAGCGAAAGCTCAAAACTTAGCCGCACAGTTAGATTAGGCATTGAGCTTCCTTCCTGCCGCGGCTTGGATCTTCCACAGCGAAGCGCGTCTTTTACCTCAGCTTCTATGCGCCTTACAGAGCGGCCGCGTGCGAACTTGAGCCCCTCAGCCTGCGTCTCTGGTTTTGCAACCTTACAAAGCAGCGTTAAAACAGACCAGGAAAGCTTCCCTTCCCTGAAAGCCTTATCAAGCTCCCCAGCTCCTCCAAAGCCTTTGGAACTGTGAGAAATTCAAACGTCTTGGTTCTCCTGTAGCCGAAGTTGCTTTCCACATACTGCTCGATTCTTGAAAAGCCGAGCTTCAGGTAAAGGCGGCTTGTAGCCATAGCAAGCACAAGTTCGATAAACTTCCTCCGGGCCTGTTTCCGATTCTGTGTGCGCTGCAGGTAAGCACATGAAGCTCTTCGGCGCTTATTAAGGTACCTCAGCCCTACCCTTTTCTTTCTGCATACCGCCCTCCTTTTTCTGAAGGAGCCACACCCAGGATCCTTTCGGAGCACGCGCCTTTATTGTACAAGGGAATCGTATGGATGCAATGTTTTTATTTCCTGAACTTAAAATTTTTGTGACATGCTTTTTCAGCCTGCCGAGTTCCACAACGCGAGTTTAGACATTGAGGTAAGACCGGAAACGTTCTTGGGTCAAACCGCCCAAGGAACAGCTCGTTCTGCGGCCGTACGGTATGGGAAAGCAGTTAGGTCACGGGCTAGCTCGGCGTGTGGCGCTTCGAGATTATTGGTTTGCATGGGGAACAGGTTACGAATTCAGTTGCAGCGGCCCGTGTAAAAAAGGGCTCCAGGGCGGAGCCTTTCCGCATAAGAAAGCATTCCCCAGCTCAATACCTCCCATACAATCAAGTTGGATACGTTCGGATCCCTTTTCCCGAAAAGCCATTCGTCTATGCGCCGCAATTCCCGCTCGGCCGCCGCAACCCAGTCAGGATCCAAAGTCATCTGCCGCGCAAAGGCAAAAACCAAATAAGGCAGCCCCGCCCTGTCGGTCCTGTGTTCCACAAAAGGCGCCCGGGCGGCGGGCGGAGTTTCGACATGCTTGTAGACCCACTGCAGCGCGCCCCTGATCTGCGACTCCGCGCGGCGCCTTTCCGGAGAACCACCGGGCAAATTCTTCAAGCCGGTGGCATAAAGCTCAAAGCAATAAAAGATAACGCCGAAGGGGCGCTGCTTGAAGGTGATCGGCCTAACTTTACGGAAGTCCTGCTGCATGAGCCAGCGAAACGCCCCCTCCGCACACCGCAGATACGACTCTTCACCGGTCGCTTCATGGAGCAGATACATTGCGGAGCCGGCGGTCGCTGTCGAGCACCACCACTCATCCTTATGTGCCCGCCAAAAGCCGTTGGTTATACCTCCATGCGGTCCGACGTACTTCGCAATAACAAGATCCGCGAATGCGCGAACCGAGTCGAGGTAGCGTTTTCTGTCCTCCGGACGCGTGCACCTCACCGCTGTGGCCGACACCGCCATCGCAATGGTGCCGCTGTCCGCAACATGCCATTCGCCGCTTGTCTCCCCCGGAGCGCGGCCGCTGTTCGTATAATAGGCCCCCCGGGGGATCATTCGTTCTTGGTAACCGATTATCCTATCAGACCAGCGCCGGCACGCGTGCATGTACTTTTGGTTCCGGGTCATGTCGTAAGCGGCTGCAAGCGCACGAACCGCATGAGCATCCTCGAAAAACGGCATGTGATGCGTTCTGGGGTCGGAGTCTCTACGGTCCACAAACCGCGAAAGCGGCTTGTTAAGCTCAGCCGTTGCGAGGTCGCACATTTTCAGAAAACGGCTGCGCAGCCATGCGCCGTCCGGCAGCCCG
>CAZGYL010000867.1:0-2191 GCA_964529985.1 uncultured Planctomycetia bacterium
CGGCATGAGCTTCAGCGGAGTCTGGCCCGAGCTGTTTGAATCAGTCCTCAGCCATGAGGAACGCTGGCGGGGTGCAACCAGTCATTTGGCCCGCGAACCGGGGTACGTGCTTGCTGCAAATCCTGAGATTCCCGGGCCGGAAGCGAACCTCTTTCTACGGATCCGCACCGATGTCCAGGGCGCGCAACGGCTTCTGCGGCGTTCGGCCAAACACGGGCTCGGCTTGCTTTTGGATTCGGGAACCGAGCCTGCAGACCTGAGTGAGCGGCTCAGTGCGGCGGGTTTCGATTCCCTGGGCAGGCGATACCTCGCTGTCTTTGATCCTGATTCCTTTATGACTCCGCCCGGACCGCGCCCGGAGTTTACACCGGTGGGCCCCGGGGAACTGCAGAAATTTGTGGAATTGGCCCAGGAGGAGAGCGGTTGCCGCTCGAGGACCGTTTGGTCGTTACGCCTTCGTAACCTTTTGTTTTCAAGCTATCTTGTAGGCGGCAATGCAGGAGCCAAGGCGGCTTTTACGGTTTTTCACTGCGGGTCTTTGGCTCGGCTTGAAGGCCCCTTTCCGTTTGCTGCAGCCGCGGACTACGCGCTTTCGTGTGCGGTGGTGGCTCAGGCCTGGCAGAGAGCGCTGCAGAAGGACTGCAACGTGCTTTACAGCCTTGTTCCCGGGCAGTACGTGGACGCTGTGAAGCCTCTCGCTTTCAAGGTAAGCGAGAGGTGGTGGCTTGAGGAGTTCAGGCCCCGCTGATCGAGCGGACACCCCCCGCTGTTCGGGTGATTTCCCCCTTCGGGAGCACTTCCCTTTTCAGGACCGGTCTGCAACAATACGGGGCGGTGGAGACACAGCGAGGTTCGGTTTCCTTGGCAAGAAAGGAGGCATTCCCATGTCTGAACGGCCATTGAATGTCGGCCTTATCGGCGGCGGCGGTGGTGCATTCATCGTTCAACCGCAGCAGCGGGCGGTCCATATGGACGGCACCAGACGCGTGGTTTGCGGCGCGCTGCACCCTGACCCTGAGACGGCGCTTAAGGAAGCCGAAAATTGGCCCTATCCCATCCGCGGGTACCGAAGCTATGACGAAATGATCGAGGAGGAGAGCAAGAAGCCGCTGGGCGAAAGGGTGGACTACGTGGTGATCGTTACGCCCAACCACGTGCACTTTGATCCGGCTTACAAATGTGTCATGGCCGGAATCCCTGTTTTCTGCGAGAAGCCTTTGACGACCACGCTTGAGGAAGCGGATAAGCTGGTGGCGGCGGTCAAGGAGAAGAACGTACCTTTTGGGGTCGCTCACACTTACCTCGGCCACTGGAGCAGTTGGTTTTCCCGCTTTATCGTGCGCAGCGGACTTTTGGGTGAGATCCGCTGGGTGGACGCCTACTACCTCCAGGGCTGGCTTGCCGAAAGGACCGAAGATCAGGGTGTGATGCAGGCCGAGTGGCGTGTCGATCCCAAACGTGCGGGCATAAGTTGCTGCGGCGGGGATATCGGTACCCATGCTTTGATGCAGTTGCGATATGTTACGGGGCTTGAAGTCACTGAGCTGAAAGGAATGCTTGAGACTTTTGTCCCCGGCCGCCAGCTGGACGATCACTTCACCACCTATGTCAAGCTGAGCAACGGTGCACGGGGATTGGTGCGTGCGAGCCAGATCGCAATCGGTCACAAGAATGATCTGGGGCTTGAGGTCTGTGGAACCAAGGGGACGCTCGTTTGGAAGCAGGAAGAGCCGGAGAAGGTGGTGATACACCTTAACGGCCAGCCGGATCGGGTCTACTGGCGCGGCGCGGTTCAACCGAATGACGGCTTCTTGGGTGAGGTGCCCGATTGGTTGCTTAACGAGCCTAAGATCCCCAGCGGCCACCCTGAAGGATTCCACGATGCTTACGCGCGGTTGCACCGCTCGTTCGAGGCTGATGTTCGAGCGTACAACGAGGGGAAACCTTTCTTCTGTGACGGCTCGAAGTATGCGAACGTAGAGGACGGGCGCATTGGTATCGCCTTTATCGTTGCAGCTGTGGAAAGCAGCAAGAAAGGCAGCGTTTGGGTGCCCATGCCGTAAGACTCTCAAACGGATTCGACTGAAGCTTTCCGCCCCGAACGGGCGGAAACCCTCTTGTTGGGAGGACTCTATATAACTCAAGTTGACTGGGTTTTGGGGGCCATGATGTGCAATTTTTGCTCAAGAGA
>CAZGYL010000868.1:0-2188 GCA_964529985.1 uncultured Planctomycetia bacterium
CCGTTGTTCCAAGTTCGATCAAAGAGGATTTCTTTCAACAAGTAATAATCGCCAGAGACCAGCAAGGCAAAACGTTCGTAAGACGCGAAAAACGTCCTGCCTCACAATGGCCGGGCACTGCCGTAGTACTGCCGGCCACTCTGAAGGCGATCCACGACAGCATTGCTTTTTCTTTTGATCGCCTGGCCGACCCCTTGGGCCACAGCAGACCCGGCTACTGCACACTTCCGGCTGATTGCATTGATTCGAAGACGCTCCAGTGTATCCAGAACCCCGTTGCGTGCGTTTACGATTGGATCACCCAGACGCTAAGTGCCGACGAGCTTGCATACCTCGGTCTGAGTGGTATCAGGAAGCGTACCATGCGGTTTAACCGCGACTACGCTTGGGGCTCCAGGCTCAGGGCGTACAAACTTTACAAGGCAATGCTGACCCAGGACGGTTACAACTGGAAGTGCTATCCCGGGCACACCGCTGCACACATCCAAAACGAAATAACACATGATTCAGGGTTTTCATGGATCCATGGTTTTGATCTCAAGGGAACCCAACGCATTGAGATTTGTCCCAGCGGTCATAAATCGTGGAGCGGAACCGGCGCGCAGGATTTCGCAACCGGTGCCCGTCTCGGGCACGTGCTCAGGAGCGTACAGAATCTGGCCGGGTGCCGGAGTGCGGAGTTTGCATGGGCTCCTTTTCTGGACGGTGTAATGGCCGGATCGGACGACGAGGATAAAGAGCCGGGTCTGTGGGATTTGATCGAGGCGATCCCCATACAGTGGGAATTGGAGTATAACGCTGAGACTCAAATACTCACAGCCACCTTCTGGGCGCAGGGTAAGGCCTGCTACGGTGTATACGGGATTTGCCAGGTCTGCGCCATCGGGGGAGGCCAGGCACAGGCCCAGGCCAAGTTGGACGGTACGGAAATACACTTTGAGTTCAAACTCGAAGCTTACGTTGAAGGTGAGTGCGGTGTTCATCCCTGCGCACACGGTCAGATCGGAGGTGGAGTGGGAGTCTACTTGGATATAACTTATCCTGATGCATGCACCTGCAAGGTCACAACAACATTCGCTGTGGGGTGGGGCGGACACGGTGATGCCTTGAACATCAAACGGAAAAGCTGCGATGTTTACGAGTTGGAGGGGCCTTCAGCCACATACAACATCTGTAGCGACACTGAGTTGCAGAACGTGCTTGAAGGGATGTCCGATTTCACAAGCCGCTATGGATCGCCGGTGACGGCTGCGATTATAAGAAAGGCTTTGAACGACTACCGGCTTCCGTCCACCGCACCGAGCAAGCCTTGGATGCACGGGTGGGCTGAGTTGGATTTCGGGCTCAGCGACATTACGGCCACCCTTGTGGTTCCGCAAGTGCCGTCCTGGCTTGTGACCGGCGGAGATGTGGCAGCAACGCTTGCAGTTCCGTGGGTTGAGGACTTTGCCGGCGGTTCGCTTTTGCTGCACTTTGACCCGAGCCTGCTTACCTGGACCGGCACTGAGGACGGGCGCATCGGGCTTTGCGCTGTGCACGCAGAGGTAGAGCCGATCGAGCCCGGAATCATCAGGGTTACCGTTGCGCCTTCAGGCGGCAGGGATCGGATCACAGGCTCCGGTTCCCTCGCTGTGTTGCACTTCGTTTGCAGTGGTGCGGGCCGGACTGTGTTATCTGTCGAGGAAGTGCGCTTGGAGAGAGCGGGAGGCGGTCCGATTGAAGCCCGCGGCGGTAACGCTTCTTTGACCCTTGTGGAGGACACTGACGCCGACGGTATGGACGATGCGTGGGAGCGGTACTACTTCGGATCGCTTGATTGCAAGCCTGAGGATGACCCCGACGGCGATGGGCTGAGTAACTTCTCTGAGCATGAAGTCGGCGGGGACCCGACGCGGCACTATGCAGTTGAAGGCGGGCGCTTCAGGCGCGGGGATTCGAACGGCGACGGAGCGGTTGATCTTGCGGATGCAATAAGCATTCTTAATTACCTTTTTGCGGGCGGTGCAACTGATTGTTTGGACGCAAACGACTCAAACGACGACGGCACGGTGGATATATCAGACGCTGTTTTCTTGCTGCTTTACCTCTTTGCAGGCGGTGATCAACCTCCGCCGCCTTTTGCTCACCAAACCGGTGATCCAACGCCCGATACGCTTGACTGCAGGCGGCTTTAAAGCTGATCCGCCGG
>CAZGYL010000869.1:0-2186 GCA_964529985.1 uncultured Planctomycetia bacterium
CTAAGCTGGGAATTAAGATTCCCAACGGCCCGCCCTATCAGATAATCCGCCCGCCTGCATTTGCCCGCACCCATCGTCACCGTAGCTACCCAGTTGAGGTGACAATTCCTGAGACGAGACTTTCACTCGCAAGACACAGCCCCCTTTCACGGCCCACCCGGCCGCTTACTTTCAAGCTACCAAATCCTCCACCCTCAGGAGTTTACAGTTTTTGTCTTCAAAGACTACAAAAGGCCCGAATCGAGGCTCCAGAAGTTTAAGAAATTTCCCGACAACCTCCGGGTAAACGTCACAAGCGGTAATAGCTGTGACCGGGTCATTGCGCAGTTCACAGTCGAAATACCCGCCTTCGAAATCACGGCATGCGAATCTCCCAAAAACGGACTTCTTCTGATCTTCTCCTATTTGACCCGGCGAACCACCTTTCGATGGCTCTGGGATACCTGCGAAAAGACGGGCCATTCTAAAAAAATTCTCTACAAAATTGGGATCTTGAAGAATAGCTTTTTCAATTACCTCGGAAGGAACTGCACCCCAGTACGGATCGTATGCAACAGCTGTTTGAAAATCTTCTTTAGCGACGGCCTCCCGGTAGGTCCGCCAATGATCCGGGCTGTAGAGTTCTTTGAAGCCCGGAATGCTCTCGATAGCCTTTTTCAATTCAGCGTATGGTGCTATCGGCTCGACATTCTCCAGAAGCTCTTGAAGTTCTAGTTGTGCAATATCCATTTTCGCTGGTAACTTGTATGCTACGTAAACAATCCCCATGAGCTTCTCCTCCCGATTACAAGGTTGCACGATCTAGGATCTTCTGGGCCACACTCGCAGCTGAGAGGCGGGAAAAACTGCTTGCACATTTCTGCATGCTCAACTTCCTTGAATATCCGAGTCGCTGGGATACCACACATCATTTGTAGCATTGCATTTCTTGAGCCCTGACCGTAACCAGTCAGGTTGTCTTTCAAGTCTCTTGCCAAGAGCTTGAAGACAAAATTAGAGCGCTTGCTCCAACACCTGCGGTCGGACATATTACCGCCTGGTCCGCAAGACTGGAAACCAGCGGAAACTATTTTAAACGTCCGATATTCTCCTTGCCAATATCCACTCCACGTAACGCCGCATGATAGAGGCGTAGGGGGACAATTCCTGGCCTGATACTCCTTTTCGTTAACAGACGGCACCACCTCGAATGTACAGGGAGAGTGAGGTCCGCTTTTTTCGACGACCGGACGGGGTGGAGGTAATACCGACTTGGCTTCAGGCCTTGGTTGCGGCGGTGTGTCGGGTTCTCCTTGAGGTTCGGTTTGGGGGGTGTTTACCGAGTCATGTCTGGCGATTTGGGCTGCACCCACCCAGATTGGTCGTCATCGCGATACACGTAAAGGCTCTCGATTCTATCTTTCAAAACCGCAAAAGGATCCCTCTGGAGAAAACCTACCCAACTGAGGAGAGTACTCTCGGGCTCGGTAATTGTAAAGGGTCCCCACAAGACGTCCGTCCTGCTCTACAGAGACGGCGGTCTCACGATCCATCCAGCGGCCTGTACTGCTGTGTGCCTGAGAAGATCTCGGTTACGACATGGTCCGTGCCGGGGCCGTTTATGTATTGGCGCGTCTGGGACGTTCCGTTCTCCTCTACAACCTCAAGCACCACGCTGTTTCCGTCGTAAAAGAAGTAATTCTTCTGGGAGCCGTCCTCACTTTGCTTAAGCACCCTTCGGCCTAAAGCGTCGCAGTAATACAGCCACCTGTCTCCGCCGCCCTGAGATCCTGGATCGTAAACCACAAGACGGTTCAGGGTGTCGAAGATGAAGTTCTGGTCGGTTCCGCTTGAGCGGTCTTTACAGGTCAGGTTGCCGTGATCGTCATGGCTGAATCCGTCAAAGCCGGGATCTGTAAGCTCGCTTGCGCTCTTGTATCGCAGGCTTTGGCCGTTGCCCCAGGTTTCGCTGTAGCTTGTAAGAAGCAGTTTGAGTCATCTTTGTACTCGGTCAGAGTGGAACGCCTTAGGCGATCGTAGGCGACCGCTCTTGTGATCTTCAAGGCGCCTCCTGAAAGATCACGGAGCTCAAGCTCTCTGAGCCTATATCCGTCCCGGTATGCGTAGTGTTCCAGAAATCAAACGGAGGATTTTGGGTGCCGCAGGAGGCGCAGGCGATCCTGCTTCCGAAAAGGGTCTCCAGGATA
>CAZGYL010000870.1:0-2182 GCA_964529985.1 uncultured Planctomycetia bacterium
CCCATCTTCGGAAACAGCGACCCGTATGAAACGGTCATGGGTGCTTCCGTAAACGAGTACGAAGGCACTCAGAGCCGGGCAATAGGCTACATCGGCGTTTGTCACGCCTTCGGCTACACGCCGGATGCCTTCAAAAACACGGCCGTCCCGCGAGGTGGTGAGCCAGAGGCCGGCGGCTCCGGGACGCAGGTCGGTATACCACAGGTAAAGCAATCCGTCTTTTATACACACAGTAGGTTGGACCCGGCCCATGCCCTGAGGACCCACCGGATCGGCCAAGATGGGAAGCGGCGGCCCGGTCTGAGGCGAACGCCGCCACGTAACTCCGTCTTCCGAGCGGGCGCAGAAGATGCGGTAGGGCTCATCTTGCCCGACAGCTTTGCCGGCGTAAAAAAGCAGCCATGTCCCTTTCCAGCGCATAACCGCCGGATCCGTGACCCCGCCCGCGTCAAGCGCTTCCTGTGATTCAGAAGGCCCCAGAACAAGCTGCGGCGTGTCCCAGCCCCCGGGACCGCTCCGGCGGGTACGAAAAATAGCCGTCTTTTCACTACCGCTCGCCCAGAAAAGTTTCGTCCCGTCTTTGAGTTGCAAAGTGCACGGCGAGTAATCGGGCTCACCACGGTGGAGGTATGCGATTCCGCGGTCAACGCTCGCAATTTCATGGCCGTTGAGCCGGGCGCGCACAAGCCCCAGGACCCGGTCCTCGGGAAGCTCCAGGACCGAAGCCGGCCACCTTAGGGCCGCCCCGGGCCGCCTCAGGAGCCTGTTGCGCTGCGTGGGGTCGGTTGTGACCACTACTGTGGCCGGATTCAGCCTGATGGCGCTGAGCACAAGCGGCACCTTCTGCTCTTCCCTGCAGCCGGAGATACCGAGGGAAAGCAGGGCCAGGACGGGCAGGGGCCCGCGGGAAACGCCGGATTTTGTATGCATGCAGTGGTTCGGCTCCATATCTCCTCCCGGGAATCTCAGGGCGTTGCCCAACCTTTATACCGGCCTGTGGCCGGTCGCGCTATGGGGGTTGGAGGTCTGAGAAGAGGGCTCTTGGTGCAAAAGGGCGGTTGCAATCGAGAAAGAGGAATCCTACCATAAAGGGCTCTGCCTTGTAGATTCGGCGCAAAGCGCATTGTTACGCACGTGCGTTTCCGCAGCGGCTGTGCGCACCGCGGTTGTGCAGGTTCGAGAACAGTGAGGGCAGGTTGTACTAATGACTGATCATTCCACCGCTGCACGGAGTTCTGAGACTGGAGCATGCCGTGACCTGAACGGCATCCTCGGAAAATGCTTCCGTTTCACAAAAGCGGAAGAGATGCGGAGGATCGGTCTTTATCCGTACTTCCGTTGCATTGAGTCGGCCCAAGACACCGAAGTCGTCGTAGGCGGGAAGCGGATGCTCATGCTGGGCTCGAACAGTTACTTGGGCCTGACCAATCACCCGCGGATCAAGGAACGGATCATTGAAGCGGTGAAGAAATACGGAAGCGGGTGCGCGGGATCGCGCTTTCTGAACGGCACTCTCCGGTTGCATATCGAGCTTGAAGAACAGCTCGCACAGTTTGTGGGGAAGGAAGCGGCGCTTGCTTTCAGCACCGGATTCCAAGCCAATCTGGGTGCGATCGCAGGGCTTGTGGGTAAAGACGATGCAGTGCTCATCGATAAGACGGACCATGCAAGTATCGTAGATGGTTGCCGTCTTTCGTACGGCCGCATGTATCGCTACCGGCATAATGATATGGCCGATCTGGAGCGGTTGCTTCAGACCTGCGGGGCCAAAGGGAAGCTGATCGTCTTTGACGGCGTTTTCAGCATGGAAGGTGATATTGCTCCTTTGCCTGAGATCGTGCGTCTTGCCGAGAAGTACGGAGCGGCGGTAATGGCTGATGATGCCCACGCCCTGGGAGTTTTGGGTCCCACCGGGGCGGGTACGGCCGAGCACTTCGGGCTGACCGACCGTGTGGACATAATAATGGGCACTTTCAGCAAGAGCTTGGCCTCGGTGGGCGGTTTTATTGCAGCGCGGCGCGAGGTGATAGATTACCTCATGCACCACGCAAGATCTTTGATCTTCAGCGCGAGTCTTTCTCCTGCCAACGCGGCGGCTGTTCTCGGAGCTCTTGAGGTCATGAGGGCGGAACCCGAGCGCAGGGCGCGTCTCTGGGAGAACACGGTTTTCCTGCGCGAAGGC
>CAZGYL010000871.1:0-2176 GCA_964529985.1 uncultured Planctomycetia bacterium
CGCAGTATATATGTTGTTAAGGATAAAACAGGAAAAATCCTTTACAAGAGCCACGTAGCCCCAGTACAAACCGGACGCACCTTTCCAAGCGGGTACTCGAAAGCGCCTCAGCAGCCTGCCGTCTTTTGCAGCAAGGCTCAAACACCAACCGCCTGCTGCGACATAGACTGCATCCTTCGAAAGAGCGATATGCCCGCAGTCACGCAGTGCGTTGACTCGGAGCGAACCGGGTATTCCCACATCCCACAGGCAAGCGCCGTTGTACGCGTTCACACAAAGCAAGCGGCCGGCACCCTGGATCACAACACGGCCTGCGTTGTATAGGGGGCCGAGCGCCCGATGGTGGCGGTCAATCATAAGTCTCGGACCGGGCCGGCCGAACCATTGTACGGTGAAAGGACCTTGTACAGTGTCATTGCTGCAAGCGGTATTGCCGGGATCCGCATAAAGGTGCGACCAGGTGCCTGAGCCGGAAAGGCGGCTGCGTCGGATTGAAAGCGAACGGCCTGCAATCGTGAGATTCACCTGACGATCGGTCTGCTTGTACTGCTCTATGAGGCGGCGGTTGAACTCCGTTCCTTTCGTTTCGAAATAGGCAAGGCCGCCGCATGGGCGCAAAAGGCGCACCACTTTTTCAGGCGGGCCGGGCGGAGGACCCCCGTGAAGGGCTTCCTCAGATAGGATCAGATCCCCTATGTAGGGTGAAAACGAGATCGTTTCCAAGCCGCCTGCAATTACAGTAGCCCTTACACCATAAAGCCCTGTACGTTCGAGCTCCCTGCGTGCCTGTGCTGCAAGCGCTCCGTCCCGTTCAAGAACGATAACTTGAAAATCGGTTTCCCTGAGCAGTTCGTATGTCATACCTCCACAGCCCCAACCCAGCACAAAGGCATAGCCTCGGGTTTCCCCAAGGAGGTTGAAGGCTTTTCGGGCGATCCGCCGGCACAGTTCCGTACCGGCGGGCTTTTCCCCGGCTCGCGGGCAATGAAAGAGTGGTGTGTGCGAGTCGAAAAGAAAAGGCTTCGAAACGAAAACTTTTCCAGCCGGATCTCTGCCCAAAAGTATCAGGCGAAAAACAGTGTCGCCGGGGAGCCCTGCAACCGGTATTTCGTGTTTCGTCCCGGGTTTACCCCATGCCGTCTTCTGCAGGCTTGCTTCTTTAGGGCCGTAGGCCAAAGCGGGGCTCAGCTCACGTGGCGTTTCCCAAGATACTACTATTCGGCCCGGGGCTATGAACTTCACAAGAGGCGGGCCTTGAAGTGGAAGCGCGCTTCCCGAAACCTCACCGCTTCGAGCTTCTACGTTTCCTGCGCCGCGCGCACCTGCAGCTTCAGGCGTCTTCTTTTCCGAGCTCGAGGCCCCGTGGGCGAAGCAGAGGATCTTGCCCTGATCCGTGCTTACGAAAAGACGGCCTTCCCCCACGCTGAGGCTGTAAGCCGTACCGGGAACCTCCTGCTCCCACAGCAGTTTTCCGCTTGAAGCTGAAAGCGCCGCCACACGATCCCTGCAGCCCACAAACAGGGTGGAGCCCGCCAAAATGATCTCTCGGGCTTCAGGTACGGTACTGCGCCAAATGAAGCAGCGGGCCATTGACGCTTCAGTTTGCTTTATTCGGCTTTTCTTTTCCTTGACAGCGGCTTGAATTTGCGACTTGCGAGCGGGATCCCGCGTCTTCTTAAGCTCTTTCTCAAGACGGTCTTTTTCGTGCTTCAGCTTGTTCCGCACGCGGGCAAGTTGCACGTAGCGCGCGCGCTGGAGCCCGCGCACCAGTTTGCCGTGCAGCACGTAAGCGCGGGAGCCCGAAACAAGAAGGCGCTCGCCGGGGAAAACCGCAAGCTGCTCGCGGCTCTTGATGTCGGCGATGCTGACTTGCCCTGTAGTGCGCCCCGGCGCGTTGAAAACCAGTTCATCCTCAAAGAGCGCAAAAGCACCGCCGCCTGTGCGTAGTTTCCCGAGAACACGCCCTGAAAGCCGGTCTACAAGAAGAGGCGCCGCTCTGCCTGAAGGCACGATCAGGTACTTCGAAGTTGCAGCAAGGTACCCTTGAGGGCTTGATTCGCTCAGGCGCGTTCGATAAAGCAGCTTGCCGTCCGAAGCGCGCAGCGCGCAGAGAAAGGAACCTTGTTTCGGGAAGACACCGCAGGCTGCATAAACGACCGAACCCAGTACGACAGGA
>CAZGYL010000872.1:0-2172 GCA_964529985.1 uncultured Planctomycetia bacterium
CTCCCCGCCCCGGCGTACGGCTATCCCTTGATAACGGCCTTCCCCCGCCAGCTTCACCTCCCGGTGCTCGCGTGCAAGCAAACACGTCCATCTCGCGGCTACGCGCCGGCTCTGCTTATCTTCGAGATTCATTACAAACCCGCGGCGCTCCGGCGCGAGAGCCCAAGCCTGCCTGAGGCCCGGTCCATCATTGGTCTTGAGTGCGCATCGCCGACTCAGCCGCCAAGCGCTTCCATGCTCACCTCATGGAGCGGCTCGGCCTCCCTGTCGATCGGCACCTCCCCCCCGCACCGGCAAAATCCGGACCCGTAATGCATGTCCGAAAGGGAGACCAGACTGCCGCATGCAACCCCGCGGCGGACTCCCGGCGGAACTGCTTGTCGTTCCCGGGAGTTGCGCCTGAGAATTTCAAAAGCCGCGAACGGCATGGCCCCTCCGACCCACTCACCAAATTTACTTTCCAGGCGTTTCGCCGACATATCCAATGTATCGCCGTTTCCATCCGCGGCGTCGACCGAAGAAGGCGTGATCGACGAGCACGGGGCGGCCGCACCGCCCCCTACTAACCAAATTTGACTAATTCCTGCGATCATCGTATTTTTTTTCGGCTAAATCTTCCTGCAGGTTCTACGAATCGCGGAGGCAAACAAAAATGACAAGAAAGCTTCATCTGCTCGTCTCGCTCGCCTTTTTGTCGGGGTGCTTTTCAATTACGCCGATAGAGCCGCGTCCACCATACACGAGCGTCTCCCCGGAAAAAAGGCTCAATTCGATCAGTGTCACGGGGTTTCCTCACCAGGTTTGGGTTCCCGTCGGGTATTCAAATCAATACGGATTGGCGACGGCACAAGCATACGCCAATTTCAACAGCCATTACGGATATGGAAACGCCTTCGGCGTCGTCTCCACAACAAGATATGATTATAAGCTCGCTCCAAGCCAACTTATTCAGCTTATGGCGAAGCGCTTCTTGGAAAATGCAGGCGCAGCCCATGTAGTGAAATTGGGAGGAGATGGAGAAATAACGATTGAAGGGATCCCCGGCGAAAGCGGCGCATGTGCCGTTAACATTCTCATTAATATATTTTACGACGTTCCCATGGCGGTAACTCTGTTAGCACTGTTCGGCGTTCCGACCTGGGGGTACTATTACGGCGAGGCGGAGGTTAGAGTATATGACAAAAACGGAGCTTTCTTAAAACAGTACATCGGCAAGGGCAAAGTTCGGTGCTTCGGAGATTACTACAGTTATTCCGCCGACGCTGGAAAAGAAGCGGCTGTATTTTGGGCGTACGTCGATGCTTTGGACCAATTTTGTAAGGATTTAGAGCGTGGGCAGTTTCCTGTTGGTGGAATACTCACCGATTCCGGCGATCCGCACCGATTAAAAACAGAACAGTTTACAGAAAAAAGCTTACGCTGATAAGAGCTCGGGAAGGTGCAGGGCTTCCCTCCAGATTTTCGCAAATTTCCGCCGCTGTGGATCGGGTAACGTATGTTATCGCCTTTTGCGAACGATCGTTCCGAAGAAAGGCTGAACACCGATTCCCGGCTATGCGAAAGTTGCTGCAGCCGTCTTTATAGGCAGCCTCCGCCGCCCTGTCGTCCGGCTTTAACAAAATACTCGTCCGGTTTTCTTGAAATCCGTACGGGTCGGACAAGAATCGCAATCCGTCTTATGCCGTGGAAGATAGTGTACCTGACAATCTTCACGAAATCACGACCTTCCTTGGCTTCCTCAACGTTCGGCTCGCAGACGTCCCCGGGTTCCCGGTCTCCACAGGGTAGAGCGCAAGTCCCTGGTTGCTGCCGGGCCTAAGACGATGAAACGATCCGGCCCGGTCACGCTCGGAATACGTCGGACGATCTCCTGAGTGGCAGCTTCACCGGCGGCTATTGACTTCCCACTCGTACCGCCTTCACTGACCGCCTTGGCGCCGCCAGCCTGCTCTTATCCGAGACAACGCGACTCGCAAGCAAGTTCCGTTCGGCTCAATGCGAAAAGGCGGAAGTATTCGTTCGGACAATTCTCCACCGAAGTTCTCGTCAAGAGATCCACCTTGCGGCCGAACAGGGCTTCCAGTTCTTCCTTAAGCCGCAGGAATTCAAGCCCTATACGGGCCTCCGGCTTGAACGTGACCAGGATACCTATGTCACTTTCAGGCTGTCATG
>CAZGYL010000873.1:0-2169 GCA_964529985.1 uncultured Planctomycetia bacterium
CGCTAATGCGGGCACCCAGCGTCGAAAGGGTGTCTACGAATTACGCACGGTCATAGAGAAAAAGCTGCAACGTGTTACGGCGTAAGCTCGATCTCAGCTGCTTGAATCCGGCGCAACTTAAAGCGGTAACCACGACCGAAGGACCGCTTTTGGTTTTAGCGGGTGCGGGAACGGGAAAGACCCGCGTAATCGCTTACAGGATAGCGTACCTGCTGTCGAAAGGGGTAGCGCCGGAGAACATTTTGGCTGTAACTTTCACGAACAAAGCCGCGCGTGAAATGCTCAAGCGCGTGCTTGATCTGCTTGGAGTCAAACGGCTGCGCGACGGCCCCACCGTTGTAACCTTCCACCGCTTGGGGGTTCTGCTTCTGAGGGAGGAAGCCGAACGCGCCGGGCGGCGCAGGAATTTCACAATTTATGATCGAGGCGACTCGGCCTCTGTTGTGCGGGAGCTTCTCGCTGAGCTTAGCTCGACCCAAGAGAAACCCGAGGTCGAGGCTGCGCTTGACGCGATAAGCGCTGCAAAAACAGGCTTCGTACAAAGGCTTGAAGACCCTTTTTTCGAGAGGTTGTTTGAGCTTTACGAAGAGGCGCTTCTCGGGCGGAACGCCTTTGATCTTGATGATCTCATCAGGTGGCCGGTGAAGCTGCTCCAAGACCGGGGGCTCCGCCGCCGCTGGCACGAGCGCTTCCGCTACGTGCTTGTTGACGAATACCAAGATACGAACGGAATGCAATACGAATTCCTGCGGCACCTGGTAGGACCCGAACGCAATGTGTGTGTCGTAGGGGATGACGATCAGAGCATCTATCGCTTCCGCGGGGCCCAGAGGGAGAAGATCCTTTCCTTCAGGCGGGATTTCCCGGGGGCTTCGGTTGTGGCCCTCCAGCAGAACTACCGGTCCACAAATTCGATCCTTCAGGCTGCAAACGCGGTGATAGCACGAAGTGCGAGACGCCACCCGAAGAAGCTGTACAGCAATCTGGGCGCGGGTCGTCCCGTGCGCCTTATCACTTACGAAGATCAGATCGCCGAAGCCGAAGGCATTGTGGAAGAGATCAAGGAGAGACACATCGTTGATAACGTTCCTTTCGAACACACAGCGGTTCTTTTGCGTTCGATTCACCAGGCGCGGCCTTTTGAAGAGAGACTCCGCATAAGGCGCGTTCCTTATACGCTTGTGGGAGGCAGCTCCTGGTTCGACAGAAAAGAGGTGCGCGATCTTCTCGCCTACCTGCGGCTGCTTGTCAACCCCCGGGACGAGGATGCGTTCCTTCGCGTTGTGAACGTTCCGAGGAGGGGTGTAGGCCCGGCCACCGTCGCCAGGATAATCAAGCATGCCCGGAGCAGGGGGGCCTCGCTTGCCGAGGTCTTGGAGAATAGAGAGAAGATAAGCGGGGTTCAGGCGTCGGTCCAGAATCGGCTCTGGAGCTTCGGGGACGTGCTGCGGGAAAGCCGGGCTCTTGCTGAGGCCGGGCGCAATGTGGAAGCTGCACGCAGGTTGATAGACGGAGTCGGGTATCGTGAGGAGATCCAGCGGCTTTATCCCGACCCTCAGGAGGCGGCTCTTCGCATGCAGACAGTGGATGATCTCCTTGCGGCTCTCCAGAGATTTTCCCGAAGCGGAGTGAAGCGGGACCTCTGTTCTTTCATCGAGGATTTGACGCTTGAGATTACAACCGACAGGGATTCCGAAACAAAGATACGCGGAGTTGCGCTCATGACCATTCACAGCGCAAAAGGGCTTGAATTCGAAATCGTTTATGTAGCCGGGGTGGAGGAGGGGATCCTCCCGCATGAGAAATCGATTGCCGAGGGAGATGAAGCGATCGAGGAGGAGCGCAGGCTGCTTTATGTGGCGATGACACGCGCCAAGCGGTCTCTTACACTTACATTGTGTGAAAAACGGGCGCGGCGCGGTGCTTCTTGCGAATGTACTCCTTCGCGTTTCCTTGCGGATATCCCACCGCGGTACCTGTCGGTTGAAGTGCCTGAGGATTTCTCAGCGCCCCTTTCTCCTGAGGAACGCGCGCGCTACATAGCGTCTTTAAGAGCGAGGAAGAAAAACCAACACAATTGAAACAAGTCCGCCGGAAAACGCCGAAATCCGAGATTATATGACCGTGCGTAATTCGTAGACACCCCTTGGACGCTGGGTGCCCGCATTA
>CAZGYL010000874.1:0-2169 GCA_964529985.1 uncultured Planctomycetia bacterium
GCCGCGCGGCTCCCTCGGCTCAAGGGCTCTAACGGGGGCCGACCGGTGCTCCTGCACCGGGCCTGGCGGAAGCCGGAGGTAGGGACTTGACGGTGGTCTGAAGAGGCCCGCGGAGGAGAAGATAGACCAGGAGAACAGCCGCAATAACCACTCCGATTGCAATGAGGGCCGACGCCCCTGAAGGAGACGGCATGTCTTCAATCAGGGGCTTATCAAGCTTAGCGCTTTCGATCTCGCGCCGAACCGACTCGAAGACGCCTGCAGCTTCTTCAGCCCTCCTGCGACAAAAAGCGCAATGCGCGAGGTGCTTTTGCGCATCCTCTTCCCTGCGGCCTGCAAGGCTTCCTGCTGCAGCCAAGTGAAGTTCTTGATCTTCGAGACAACCGGCCGGCACGCTCGGGGCTGTATTCTGGTCGTTGTTTTCAGTGTCAGTCCCACCCTTTTTTATGCGGCGCACAATGCGGCAGAGCGCGTTGCCCAGCCGCGAGCGGCAGTAAGAGGCCGGTTCATTTCGAATCCTGGCAAGCTCGCGGATATCGAATCCTTGGAAGTAAAGGAACACCACTTCGCGCTGGACGCGCGGCAAACCGGCCAGAGCCCTCCAGATCTCTGAAGCATGTCGTCCGGCCTGCTTGAAGCCCGAGCGGGTGAGCTCCTTGCGAAGCTGCCCGATGAGGAAGCTCGAAAGTAGAGAATTTCGCCTCAACCGCGGAAGCTGGAGAAGGCTGCGGCGGAATGCGCGGGCCACGATCCGGCGAGCTTCCTCCGCGTCGGGTGTAAACCCGCATGCGTAATGAAAGAGGCTCGTTTGGTGTCGCTCGACCAGCAGGCGGACCGCTTCCCTGTTGCCCTGTAAGCACTCGTGTATAAGGGTCCTATCACTTGAAAGTCTGTCGCTCGAAGCCCTGTCAAGCTGTACCACGGTGTTCGCCCTCACCAGAGGAGGTCGGTTCTCCGGCCGGCCGCCCGCCGGCTGCCTCCGGCTTGCCTTCGGCGGCCGGCTTCACCATTTGAGGTCCGCTCTGCCATAAAGCGATTTCGTCTTTCAACCTCTCCAATATTGAAGGATAACGCGGTCGCCAGCCAAGCAGCCTCTTGGCAAGGCTGTTATCGGCTCGGCAGGAAAGCTTCAGGACCTGATAGAGCTCCTTTCCTATAGCAAGGCGGAGGAGGAACGAAGGCATAGCGCCCGGCGGTTTGGCCCCTAGGTGTTGCGCAACCGCAGTTAAGAGTTCCCCGAATCGGATAGGATGGTCGTCTACTATGTTGAGCACCCGGTTCGGCGGACAGCGCAGGGCGGCGGCTTCTACAGCCCGTGCTACGTCTTCAGCGTGAACGGGACTCACATATCCGCGTTCGGCTCCCAGGGGAGGGGCGTGGCCGCGCGAAACAAGCGAAAAAACTTCCCGGGTGTGCCAGGCGCGTGCCGAGTAGACCATTCCGATCCGCAGGCAAAGCCACCGGAGGCCTTGAAAACTCCCGGCTTCGCGCACCTGTTCTTCCATATCCACAAACGACTGGAGGAGCTTGGGAGCCTGAACAGGCGTTTTTTCGTCGACGATCCGGTCCCCCTGATTCCCGTACACTCCTGTGGTGGAGATTACGATAAGGAGCTGCGTCCGCTGTCTGAGCGCAGCTGAGATCAGCACCCTGACGGCTTCCCGGCGGAATCTGTCGTACGCCAGGAGGTCCCGCCTTTTCGGGATCAGGACATTGGGGGCGACCGTTCCGAAGAAAACAGCAGTCTCCCGCCCGGCAAGCACTTCCTCAACAACCGGAAGTTTGTAGGGAGAACCAACCGCCACGGTTGCTCCCAGAGCTGCGTAGTGCTCCTCGGGCTCTTCTAAAAGAACGGTGACATGGTGCCCGTGCCGGAGGAGCACCTCCGCGCACGCTCTGCATTCTTCTTGTTGGACTCCGAGAAGAAGGAATCGCATAGGTGAGATATTTTAGGGCCCATACCCATTCGCTGCGAGGACCGGGTGGTGGCAGCGGGGCTCCGCGTTCTCCGTTTGCTATTACCGCAGTGCGCTCTCTGATAATATGGCCTTTGGCGGCCGCAAATTTCCGTCCCTGGAGGTGTGCCATGAAGCTTACGAAAATCCTGAGTCTGGCTGCGGCTTTGTTGATTTCAGGTGCTTGTCGGGCTCAAGGGGGGTCGCGCGAGAG
>CAZGYL010000875.1:0-2159 GCA_964529985.1 uncultured Planctomycetia bacterium
AAGCCCGTAGGTCTTATCTTGAAGGCCGTCGTACCCGGGGTGGTGCCCTCCCGGAACCGGATCTCGCCGGCAAGCCCGTTTGCCGAAAACGAAGCACGCAAGCCCTGTCCGCTGAAAGGTTGCCCTTGAATGTAGCCGGTTATATCGGCTCCGCTGTCCTGGACACTCGAAGAGCTGCTTGTAAGTGTTTGGCTTCCGAATTTGACGCTTCCTGAAACCACGCTCAGCGAAATGCTTTGATCGGATCCGTAATCCACGCTGAAGAGCGCTCCGCCCGAAGCAAAAACCCCTGTATCGTCGGTAACGGCGTTCACCGCCGACTCAAAGGCTGTTGTGGTAAAAGAGCTTCCAAGGGTGATCTCTTCGGTTCCCTCCGGTCCCGTGATCCTGACAACGGTGCCCGCCGCAGCGCTTTGAAAGCTCGATCCGGTGAACAAAGCGGCGCGGCTCGCGGCTCCTGTTATCCGCAGGCTCACAGTAAGTGCTGATGCGCCGTAAAAGGCGGCTCTGAATATCCGTACTTCCTGCAGGGCCGTTCCAACCGTTGATGCAGTCTGGATCGAAACACTTCCGTTAAGCAACTTCTCAGAGCCGAAACTCGTTGTGCGGGCGAGGCGGTTAATGGCGCTCACCGCCTCATCCACGGTATCCTGATAAGAATCCAGGGTATCGCTTGAAGAGGTGTTCAGAGCCCCTACAACAGCCTCTCGAATTTGAATCAGATAGTCTGAAATCTTTGCAAGCGCCGTGTCGGCGACTGCGGTGCGGCTTTGACCCACGGAAAGGTTTTCCATCACCTGCGAGAGGCTCTGAATCTTGGCCCGCAAAGTGGCGCTCAGCACGCTGCCTGCCGGGTCGTCCGAAGCTTGCAGGATTCTCTTGCCTGTTGCAAGCCGAGCCGCTGCATTCTGAATCTGCGTGTCCGTGCGCGCCAGACGATCCAAGAGCGACGCGTACGGACCAATGCTGGAGATCCGCACGGTAGATTCCTCGCTTTTCCTCGAAACGATCCCTGTAAAGACCCAATGCAACTCCAGGGAAGTCTACCCCCGAGCGCAAGAACAAGCACGCAGGCCGCCTCCGGCAGGAGCTCCACCGCCGCGGTGCATCCGCGGGGAGCGGAGGCCCCTTGTTTGCACAACCCCCTTGCACAAAGTACGTTAGAGAGAAAAGCAGGCCGCCGGAGACTCTTCCGGGGGCGGATCGGAGAAAAATACCGGTGGGTCGCCGCTTGGTGACCTTTCAGGCATGCGCGCACTATTTTACCTGCACCTTTGCCTCTTACGTAACAGCATGCGCGACTTGCGCAAGGCGGATCTTGTGAGGATCGGGCTCCTGGCTGCGATCTTTTTTGTAGTGATCGGGGCGGGTGTGGCTTTTTCGATCTACGGGTTTTCTTTCATCTTGAGGCTCCCCGCCATGGGTGAGCTTGTCCTGAGCAGCCTGGTGGATCTTCTGTTCTTCATACTCTTTCACCTGCTTGCCATAAGTAATCTCCTCTTGGGTTATGCCTATCTTTTCAGAACGAAACGCGCACACCTTAACTTCGGCGTGCCTGTGCCGGCCCACGCCGTTTTCCTGTTGCGTCTCGGGGGGGCGTTCTTCCAGAGCTCCTGGGCCACCTTTCTGCTTGTGGGCGCGGTACTTGTAAGTTACGGCGTGAGTCTGAAAGCTCCTACGCTTTATTACCTCGCCGTACCCGTTGTGCTGGGCAGCTTTCTTGCTCTTTGCGGAGCGATCGGATTGAGTCTGTCTGTAGTCCTCGGGTACCTGCGAACCCGGTTAGGCAGGCGTGTTTTCACTGTTGGAGGGGCGCTCCTGCTTGCAGCCGGAGTCATATACTTGGCCGCACAGGTCGGAACACTTTCGTTCAAGCCCGGTGAGGAGCTCATCTTCTTGACACGCCTGACGCACCGGCTCGGCGCAATGCACTCCCCTTATTGGCCGGGCAAATGGGCTTCGAACGCGGTGAATGCTTTTGCAAACGGCCTCGGGCGCGAAGGCTGGTTCGCTGTGGCATTGCTCGCCTCAACGGCTTGCGTTTTCTGGCCGGCTCTCGATCTTTCCGGCCGTTTCTTCTACCTGACCCTGTGGCAGGAGGTCAGCGCCGCTTCAGGCGGCCGGAAAATCCGCCGTGACAAGGTCCCTCGCCTCACACA
>CAZGYL010000876.1:0-2153 GCA_964529985.1 uncultured Planctomycetia bacterium
AGCTGGCCGCTGGCATCGAAATAACCGCTGCGTTTACCTACGCCGACGGATTCCGCCACCGTCACCTGCACGTGGTCGACGTACTGCCGGTTCCAAACCGGCTCAAAGAGTAGGTTGGCAAACCGGAACATGAAGATGTTTTGAACGGTCTCCTTGCCCAAGTAATGGTCGATGCGGTACAGCTGATCTTCGCCGAGCACTTCGTGCAGCGCCCGATCAAGGGCTCTGGCTGAAGCAAGATCGTTGCCGAAAGGCTTTTCCACAACCACTCTGCGCCAAGCGCGGTTGTCACCGTTCTGCCGCGTCAATCCGGAGCGGCCTAAATGAGAGACGATCGTTTCATACAGGAAAGGCGGCACCGCCAGATAGAAAAGCAGATTACCGGGGCAGTCGTAGCGGCAATTGAGCTCAAGGACGTGCGCTGTAAGAGCGGTATAGAAGCCGGGGTCAGCGTACCGCGCCTGTATGTAATGGATCCGTTTGACAAACGCGGCGCGTTTGTCTTCCTCGGACTCTCTTCCAAGGCCTGAGCTTATTTCTTCCCTGTAGCTTTCTTCGGTGTAAGGAGTCCTGGCGCAGCCCAGTATGAAAAACTTCTCGGGGAGCAGACCGCGCCTAAAGAGGCTGAAAAGTGAAGGGATGAGCTTCGCCCGTGCCAGGTCCCCGGAAGCTCCGAAGATAACGATGCCTGCAGGCGGCGGTTTCGTTTCGATACAAAGGCGCAGCCTGGTGTCCAATTCCATCGTCATGACACTCGCCGGTTGTTGAACCAAGTTGACGGACCGGAGAACGATCTTGCGCAAAGAGCGCTCAAGGTGGGATTGTACGTTGCCGTTGATAGATTTCCAGGACTCTCTTCCCGGCCGCTGTTTGCAGTCAGCGTTCTGCCTCGGTATATTACCTGAACTCGGACGGGCAATTGGGCCGCCGTCAAATGGAAGTCATGCGCAGGAAAGCTGAACGGAGTTTCGTCATGTACTGCGCCCGGAGATCGCCGTCTTGTCTCGTGTCGGTTGTTTTGGCTGTAACTTTCGGAATCAGGGCGCCGGCTGCGCCTGTAAGCAGGGAGACGAAAGCGTGCCTCGAGTGTCATGAGGAGGCGACTCCCGGAATCGTTGCGGACTGGAGGCGGAGCAGGCATGCTCGCCTTACCGTTGCAGAAGCGCTTGGCAAGGACACGCTCGAAAGGCGAATTTCGGCTAAGAAAGTTCCGGCGCGCTACAAGAGCTTTGCGGTCGGGTGTGCCGAATGCCATACGCTTAGTCCGGAGTCCCATAAAGATACCTTTGACCACAATTCTTATCGGGTACACGTTGTTGTGAGTCCTGCCGATTGCTCTCTTTGCCACCCTGTTGAAAAGGAGCAGTTTGAGAAGAACCTTATGGCTCATGCATACAAGAACCTCATGGGCAATCCGGTATTCAAGAGCTTGGCTTTTGCAGCGAATAGTCCCGAAAGCCTGAGTGGGGGAGTCGTTTCTCAAGGGGAAGCTCCGGCCCATACCGAAGCTGAGTCCTGTCTCGCATGCCATGGGACGCGGGTTGAGGTGAAGGGTCTCCGGGAGAGAGAGACCATAATGGGCGAAATGGATTTTCCCGTTCTTTCCGGCTGGCCCAATCAGGGAGTCGGCAGGATCAATCCGGACGGCAGCCTCGGTTCGTGCTCCGCTTGTCATGCGCGCCACGGGTTTTCGATCGCGGCGGCGCGCAAGCCTTATACCTGTTCTCAATGTCATAAAGGACCGGATGTGCCGGCCTACAAGGTCTACATGGTGAGCAAACATGGAAATCTGTTCTCTACGCACCAAAGCGAGTGGAACTTTGATTCCGTTCCGTGGCGCGTGGGATATGATTTCACGGCGCCTACTTGTGCAACATGCCATGTCAGTTTGCTTACGGATGCCGCCGGGAATGTGATCGCCGAGCGCACGCACCGCATGAACGACCGCAGCAGGTGGCGCCTTTTCGGACTGCCGTATGCGCACCCGCACCCGAAGGACCCGGACACAACAAAGATCCGTAATAAGGCGGGCCTGCCGCTTCCTGCCGAGCTTACCGGAGAACCGGTGGCGGAAGCTCTCATCGATCTTAAGGAGCAGGAGGAACGCGAGGCGGCTATGCAACAGGTTTGTATGGCATGTCATAGTGAAAGTT
>CAZGYL010000877.1:0-2152 GCA_964529985.1 uncultured Planctomycetia bacterium
GTGTTCGGAAGCGCACAAAGCAACCCCACCATTGCCATAGGGATCTTCCCCTTGCGGACGAGCTCAATCAACATGTTTGCGGATTCGCTGCTTTCGTGGTCGAAACCGAGGATGAATCCCGCGTTCACAACGATACCATGTCGGTAAATCTTATGAAGATCCTCGACAATATCGCGGTTCAGGTTGGCGCGCTTCTGAACGGACCTCAAAACCTCCTGTTCGGGGGATTCTACTCCGACGAATACATACCTGAAATCAAGATCCGCCATCAAGCCCAGAAGCTCGGGGTCGTCCGCGAGATTGAGCGAAGCCTCGGTGGAGAAGAAGAAAGGATGGCCTCGGCGCTTGGACCACGCCAGAATCTCCCGGAGCACATCTTTCGCCTTGCCCTTATGCCCGATGAAGTTGTCGTCGACGAAATCGACGTGTCCCCTGTACCCCAGGCGGTAGAGGCACTCAAGCTCCTTTATGATCTGCCCGGGCGTTTTGGTGCGGGGGACCCGTCCGTAGAGTTCTATGATGTCACAAAACTCGCAGTTGAAGGGACAGCCCCGGCTGAACTGGACTCCCACCATCAAATAGTTTCTGAAATTCAGAAGATCAAATCTGGGAACCGGACTTTCGGTCATATCCGGCCTTTGATCCGGAAAGTAGATCCCCGAACGAACTCCTCCGTCCAGGTCTTCAAGAAAAGGTTTGCATGAGCATTCGGCTTCTCCCAGAACAAGATAGTCCGCAGCTTCATAAACTTGAGGCTGCGAAGTCGGATCCGGTCCGCCGACGACAACCTTCTTCCCGCGCCTATGGCATCTGTCGATAAGCTCAAGGATCTGCGGCTGCTGCGGCAGCATGCCTCCTGTAAAAACGAGATCCGCAGCATCGATGTCGGAATCGTAAAGAGGCTCGGCGTTCATATCCACAAGCTTGATCCGCCAATCCCCGGGAAGAAGCGAAGCCAAGGTTATGAGCCCCAGCGGGGAGGCGGGATATCTGGCACCCAAAAGACGGCAAACCTCGGTGTAGTTCCAAAATCCATGGGCGGGGAAACGGGGGTGAATGAGGAGCGCTTTTCTCATGATTCTATTTCCTAAAAATTTAAGTATGAAAAAGGGAAGGTGTGATTATACGCCGCGCAACGGTAGTGGACAATGCAATAAAGCGATTTCCCTCAGAATACCCGAGGGATCGTCCCCGCCCCGGCTGAAACGGACATTAATAAACGGAGGGCTGCCTTTTCCTTAGGACCGGCGCACACCTGCATTAAAGCCGCTCCGGCGCCTGAAGGCCCGGAAAACGGCGCCGAGTGTCACAAGTGCAACCAACACCAAGGCGGCGATCCGCCGGCCGGCATCGCGCCGCATGAAAGAGAGCACAATCTCAGCTCCTCCTCCGGGCCTGAGAAAAGCAGCCGACCCGGCGGGAGTCTCAGTGAGAACCTCAAGACCGGGAGAAAAGGGCCTTACTCTGAAAAGCTCAAGCGGCTTGAGAGCACCCTTTGCTTCGAGCCTCTTTCCGCTCGCTTCCTCCCACCAGCGCCTTTGCAAAGCGGCCGGTGCCTCGCTCAGCCGTAAACCGGGGCCTAACAGCTTCCCCAGGGCGACACCCTTAGGCCGGAGCCCCTCCTGCTGCCGCTTCCTTTCAGTCGCAACGCGCTTTCCCTGCCGCCAGGCGTTCTGCATGAAATTCCCCGTATCGATAAAAGATTGCTCGAAACCGCTTGGAGGTGCCTCCTTTGCCTGTTGCTTGGTTTCGGCGCTTACGCCCTTTAATTCACCAAGCACTTTCTGTGACTGCTGCCACAGCTTTATACTTTGGTCGCGTTGCCGTCTTGCCTCTCTCGATTCTGCGGCAAGAGATTCGTCCTGTCGTGCGGCCTGCCGGAGCTGCGCGGCATCGTCGCTGAGAATCTGCCTCAGCCTGAGAAGCTCCTGTGTTGCCTGTTCCCTCAGCCTGCGCGAGCGGCTCTGCGCGGCGGCTTTCCTCAGCTTGTCGTACTGCTGGAGGAGCCGCTTGACTTTCACAGCTTCACCCGCGCTCTCGGGAATACCGCGCATGTTTCCTCCGGAAAGGCTTACTTTGTAAACCTCCGGGAAGTTCACGCGCCATAAAGTGTGGGCAACCTCGACACCCAAAAGCTTCGGTGCAGTAAGTA
>CAZGYL010000878.1:0-2142 GCA_964529985.1 uncultured Planctomycetia bacterium
AAGACCAAGACAACGCAAGCACAACAAGTAGTCTGCCCATCCGACACCTCCTTTTTGCCCGAGAGGCCGGCCGTCGGTTTAAGCCTCCGCCTCAAAAGCCCTACCTTTGAAGAAACTCAGTTCGCTTAGTTCATGATATCCCAACAGAGAGATTTCGGGAAGCCCCGAAGGACGCGTCCCGGTGGCGAACAGGCCGCCGAGTGCGTATCATCGAGAAAGAGATGAGCAGGATAAAGACCGCGCGGCTGGGACTTATTTCTTTCGCTTTCTTCACTCTTACGACCGTGCTTCTTCACGGTGCGGGCGTATCGGTTGATCTCGGATTAACGGATGCCTCAAAGGGCCTTCTGAACTCCCAAAGGTCAAACGGTACGGACGGCGAGAACCAGGCTGTATCGTGCGGGCCCGCCGGAGAGACCCGTTTCGCCCGGAGAAACTTAGGAGAAACAGACGACGACTTTCCGGACAATTACTTCTATTTCGTTGTGACCGATCCCTCAGTCAAGGGCTCGGAAACGTTGCGCATAGCTGCGACTTTTTTTGATTCACCCAACTTTGCTGAAAATCCGGTCACCATAGCTCTCCACTATACGAACAAGAGCTCAACAGGACCCCAAGACATCCCCAACACCTTTGCTGAGCATCCGGTCCGCTGGATTCTGCTTGGCACCGGAAGGTGGGTGCGCCATGTTTGGAACGTAAGCGATGCGGGCTTCAGGACGTTCATGCAAGGAACTTCCGATTTCCGCTTTGCGGTAACAGGCGGCCCGGTCTGCATCGACCGTGTCTCGGTAACCGCTCTGGAACCGCAGAATCCGCAGGAACATCTGGTAGCCGCACACTACTACCCGTGGTACTACCCGGAACGCTGGGAGTACCGCGACTGCGTGACAGGCGCCCTTCGATTGGAGCTTCTCCCCCGCCAAGAGCCTGCCCTCGGCCGCTACGATTCTTCCGACCCGCAGGTTGTAGCACAGCATCTCAGGTGGTGCGCGGCCTACGGAGTCAACGTACTTATACTGGAGTTCATCCGGCCCGGCGGCAGGGAAGACAAGATATGCAGAAATGTGATTTTCCGAAGCAGACACGCCCGTGATGTCAAGTTCACCGTACTTTACGATTGGGCCATCAGATTCGGCGGGGATCTCACGATCACCCGGGACAAAATCGCAGCGGCCTGCGAAGACTTCCGTCACCTCTGCCGCTACTACTTCACGCAGCCCACCTATCTGCGGATCGACGACAGACCTCTTGCAATGATTTACGTAACCCGTGCGCTGCGCGGTGATGTTTCAGGCTTGATAGGATCGCTTCGCGAAGCGTGCGCTCAGGAGGAGTTCGACGTATTTCTCGTGGGCGATGAGTTTTACTTCAGGCGTTCTCCGAGCCGGTATTCGATAGAGAAGTGGGACGGAATCTTCGGCTACGACGTCTACGGAGGAAAGGGAGGATACTGGGGGGAGAACTCCACGCTGGACCTCTTCCGCCGGCGGAGCGCTGAATACGCGGCCAAGGCAAGAGAGAGCGGTGTCCTGTTCCTGCCTTCCATTGCGCCCGGATTCAACGACCGCGCCGTAAGGCGCATCTGCGCCGACAATCCCGCCATGCCTCGCCGATTGACAGCGGGGGCCAATCCTACATCGCTCTTTCAGGCACTTCTCAAAGAAGCGGCTCTGCCCAACGCCGACCCGGCGTTTCCCATGGTTTGCATTACAAGCTTCAACGAATGGCATGAAGACACTCAAATCGAGCCTACAACGGGCACCTCTCGTCCGACGAACAGGGATACGAGCCCCACCAGACATAACTACACTCAAGGGTATGTCTATGATGATTACGGGACATCGTTTCTGCAGGAGATACGCAACGCCACGCTTGCGGTCACAGGCACGGTGCGTGGCCCGGGGGGTCCTGTTGCAAACGCGCGCATTGAAGTTTTGGACCAAAGCACAGGAGAGACCGTCCTCCTGAGGCATAGTTTTTCAACAGGTCTCTACACAGTACCTCGGTTGCGTTTGGAGACAGGGCAATCGTACAGGCTGAGGGTGTCGGTCTCCGGTTTTCCTGAAGTCGTTTCCCCTCCTTTTTCCATGGACCCGCGTTTCACCATAACGGGCTTTGACATTGATCTCATACCCCCTG
>CAZGYL010000879.1:0-2139 GCA_964529985.1 uncultured Planctomycetia bacterium
TTTCTTCGTAACGCCGTTTCCGCCGGCAAAGTTCAGGAAAGCTCGCTTAGAAGCCCGTTAAGAAGCTCAATGAGACTTGACGCTTGAATGCCCGAAGGCCGCACGGGAAGGTTCGGCTCGGACTCAGTGCGTATAAGGGCTTCGAACTTCGGTTTTCCGGGGCTCTCTTTTTTGACTATGCGGAGAACAGCCGAGGCTTGAAGCTCGGTAATGGTCAGAGGTTCGAACTCCGGAGGGACGTGCGGGAACGGAACTGCGGGCGGGCTGGCGCGTTCAGCCGCCTGGTTAAATAGACGGGCGACTTTGAGAAGCTCAGGAGTTTCCAAGCCGGTTAAGGCGACGTAGTCTTTAAGTCCGGTCAAATCACCGTAAGTTCCCGTAATCTCAGGGAGGGCCAGTTGTCCAGGGGCGACCTTTGTGCCTGCAGCTGCATAAGTGAGGCAGCTCCCCCACTGCAAAGCAAGCAACCTGCTTGGGATCCCGATGTCGCCCATTGCAAAAACGGCGGCGGGAGGATCCGGGGCACTTCTCAAAAAGCGGTTTATTTTGAGCAGATCGTGTGGGGATTGTGCGGTAGCGACGAGTTTGATCGCTGTAACCGGCAGGTGAGAAAGCTTACGGAAAGCCTCGCTTATATCGGTGAAAAACCTTTCAAAAAGGTGGACCGAGACAAGAACCGGCCACTTGTGCGCAAGCGCGTCGGCCAGAGCCCGGGACGAAGCTTCAATGTCAACCCACCGCGCACCTTTCTCGAGCGCCTTTTCAAAGATCGCAAGCCGTTCCGGCTCCGGACCTCGGAAGGCGCCGCCTTCTCGGGCGAGACGGCAGGTGAAGAGAACGGGCAATGGACTGCGTTCCGTGAAGCGGAGGGCTTCCCGCGGCCCGCCGGGCCAAAGATCGGCTCTGAGCTCACAGATCGAGCCTCCGGAAAGGTCTTGGGGTCCAAAAGGTTTTGAGACCGTAACCGCAAGACCGCAGGGAGCGGGTGGCCGTTCGTTGCACACAGGCGAAATACCGTGAAAAAGTTTTTGAGGGGTCTTCTCAAGCCTGAAGATTGCCGTTATTGTATAGGGCTCGGTGTTAGGATCCCGTGCCTCACACAGGTCGCGTGCTTAACACCTGCTTAACACGTCGTTATTGTATAGAGCGCCGCTTCGAGGGTACAATACCGTTGTTTGAGGTACCACCTTTGGGCGGCGGCTTCCCTGAACAAACGCGCCGGGAAAACGGCCTTCCAGCGTTGAGGGCATACCATAGAAGGTGTCGGAACTTTGAAGCCGCACGGAGGGGCACTGTCTCCACGGCGATAAGAAAAGGCATTAGGAATCAATGGCCCGCGCCAGAGTAAACTCCAGAACGAAACGGTACAAGAAGCCCAGACGTCCGCTGATCCACGTGGGGCCGGGTCGGCCCCAGGCTGGTATTTTCCAGCGTCACAAGGAAGGATACGGCTTTCTGCGGGCTGATACGCGCACCTTTAAGCCTCGGGTTCTTCAAGATTGTTTTGTGCCGGCGCAACTTATAAGGCAATTTCAGCTGCGCGAAGGATCGTACGTGGAAGGGGAAGTCGCCCTTGAGAAAAAGAAGGATCTTCACGTGCTGCGCGCGATTTATCGCGTCGATGGCCTGCCTCCCGATCAAGCCGCACGAAGGCCTCACTTCAACACTCTTACGGTTATCGATCCACGAGAGAAGATCAGGCTCGAATGCCCGATCAACGGGAGCAGCGACGTATCGCTGCGCGTACTTGACATAATCACCCCTATCGGCAAGGGCCAGCGCTGCCTCATAATTTCGCCTCCCAGAGCGGGAAAAACCGTACTGCTTCAAAAGATAGCAGCCGCTGTCTCGCTTAATCACCCTGAGATCCACCTCATGGTGCTTCTTGTTGACGAGCGCCCTGAAGAAGTGACCGACTGGCGAAGATCCACCCGCGGCGAGGTTATAAGCAGCAGTTCGGACGAATCGCCGGAAAACCACGTCGCTGTCGCAGAGCTTGCCATTGCCAGAGCCAAACGGCTTGTTGAGTCGGGCCGTGACGTCATGGTGCTTCTGGATTCACTGACCCGCCTCGGCCGGGCTTATAACCTTGTGACGAAGGAGACGGGAAGGACGCTTTCCGGCGGACTTGATGCTTCG
>CAZGYL010000880.1:0-2137 GCA_964529985.1 uncultured Planctomycetia bacterium
CCGGGCAGCCTGCTTGCAACAGCGGTGCCCGTCGATTCCTCGGCGGCAAACGAGCAACAGCAGGCGCAGCAGCCGCTTGCTGCGGCGGTTCCCGGGGAAGATCCCTCAAGCGGTGCGGTGTGGCAGCTTCTTGTTTTGATCGCGAGCTTGATTTTCGCCGCATACGCTTACTGGCGATATCGAAAGGTGGGCTCTGCGGAGCTTTCGTAAGCTTACCCGCGCCGTCTCGGCAGGGGTCGAGACGGCGCGGCGACCTGTTTCCCACCGCCTCTGATTCCCTCCCTAAAACCTTTATCCTCTCCTTTTTGAAATAGTCGGTCCTGCGTAGTACCTTTGACGGGAAGCCGGGCATTTCCTATCATGAAATGTGGATTCGGCCGATAAGGAGGCAGGACCGATGACCGCCTTTGCATTATTTCTGTGCGTGGTGCTTGTAGAGAGCGATTTTTCAGAGCTGAGCAGGCAGTTTGAGCAAGCGAAGATCCGAGTCAACAGGAGCCGGCGCGAGGAGCGCAAAAAAGTCCTTCAACGTGAACTTTTGCCCGTTTTGAAGAAGATCGCCGCGCTGAAAAGCCCGGAGGCGGTTTCTTTCCTTGAAAAGGTGGTTCAAACCGATCAGCCGGAGATAGCCGCGGCAGCCTGCGTTCCGCTGGCCCGAACCGGAGCGGCGGAAGCCGGCGATGTGTTGATCCGCGCGGTTCTCCGGCGGCCTTCGAAGGTTGCGGAAGCGGCTCTGGAGGCCTTGAAGAAGCCCGAATTGCCGTTGCGGTCCGAGCAGCTGACACAGCTGGGAGCGATTGCAGCCGGAAAAGGGACGGTCCAGCTCCGGCGGCGTGCTGTGGAGGTTCTCGGCGCCCGGCAGACGGTGGAAGCATACCGCGTGCTTTTTAAACTTTTGGGCCGCAGCCGGCTGGACTCCGCTGTGGTGGATGCCGTGCAGGCCGTTTTCAGCTCGGTGAAACGGCCTGAGCTGCGGCGGTATCTTTTCGGAGAGGCTCTTTCCCAGGCCTCCAAGGTGCGGCAGCAGGTGGTTCTACTGCGTGCCGCTGCGGCCGCCAAAGCCCGCGAAGCGATAGATGTTGCTAAAAAACTTATTGACAGCCGCTCGCCTGAGGTCGCAGCGGCTGCCGTTTCAGCCCTGGCCGCGCTGGGTGTGGAGGGGGGTGCGGACAAAATCATTGCGGTCTTGAAGTCCTACCGCCGCAATATTGAGCGAGCCGTAGACCTCCTTTTCACTCTTGCAGAGGCTGGAACCCCCGGAGCTTCCCGGATCCTGGCTGCGGTAAGCCGCTCTTTCAGCGGCCCGATCGGAGTGGCTGCGACCGCGCTTCTGGGAAGAGCTCGAAGCGAGGAAGCTCTCAAGCGGCTGATCGAGGCTTTGGAAGATCCTGATATCGCCGTACGCACCGCCGCTTTGCGGGCGATTCAGCAATATCGCGACAAGCGTATCATAGCGCCGCTTATAGGAATGCTGGAGCGGGAAGACGGGCGCCTCAAGGGTGAGGCTTACAAGTTTCTTGTTAAGATAACGGGCCAAAGCATGGGGCTTTCGGCCGAGGACTGGAAGAAGTGGTGGTCTTTCGCCCGGAAGAATTTCACCTTCGATAAGAAACGGCAGGGGCGTACTTCGGTCCAAGCGCCCCGGTACTACGGAATAGAAATTTTTTCAAAGCGTATCTGCTTTATCATCGATTGCTCAAGCAGTATGCGCCGGGCGGTCAGGGATCCGAAAACCGGGAAGAAGCTGACTCGGATCGAGCTGGCGAAGCGCGAGTTGATAAAAACGTTGAAAGAGCTCAAACCCGGCACAATGGTCAATATCATCAGCTTCAGCGCCACGTACAAGCCGATGAGCAAGACGCTCATTCCTCTGACCCGCAGCGGATTGAGGAAAGCGGTGTCGTATGTGATGAACCTTCGGACCGGTGTCGGGACGAACATCTACGATACCCTGAGCGCCGCGCTCAAGGATCCGAGGACCGATACGATATTCTTGCTGTCCGACGGGCAGCCGAGCCGTGGAAAGTACACCGATCCTGCTGTTATCCTGCGCGAAATCCGGAAGCAGAACCTGGTTCGGAACGTAACGATCAATACGATCGCCATCGGAGTGGAGCAGGATCTGATGAAGGAACTC
>CAZGYL010000881.1:0-2134 GCA_964529985.1 uncultured Planctomycetia bacterium
CGGGTGATAGCCGCAGGGCCCTTCGGGTTTAAAGGGTCCGTATTGGTTGAACCTTTCCGAAAAGTGGCCGAAGAATCCTCCCATGCCGCCTGCCATAGCTTCCCACCAGATAAGCCTTCGCGAACCCGTTTCGTTGAGTCTTTCCGGGTCGGGTACATGCGACGGCCAACAGCGCCACCTGTTGTAAGTGTGACGCTCTTCGTAAAGGGAAGGCCTGTCCTTTCTGGACTGAAGATGCTCTTTTATTTCCCAGTAAGAAGCAGGACCCTTGTCGCTTGTTTTCAAATCGTAAGGACTTCCTCCGAAACCTGCGTAAGAGTATGCCCCGAAACTCGGGTCATCCCAGCCTCGAGAGGTGAGAATATGCGGCCAGCCCATCCTGCGCGAAAGCTCTCGCGCCCACCACGCGGTATCACGCTCCGCCCGGGGAAGCTCTATCGTATCGAAGCCGAAATTCATCGACCAACCCGGAAGAGGGCCGAGTCTGGCCGCGATGTATCGGATAAGGCGTAGGTGTCTCTTGCCCCGGAAACCATCACCGAGGTGATTGGGCGTCTGCTTCCTGTCGTTATCCCCCCAGGCCCAGATGTGAGTGCGGCCTCCGCGCCGGTGCGCGTACTTTATCGCGTACTCAAGGGTGCGGAAAAGATCAAGATCCGGCGTGTCCAGAGCGGGATCCGTGTTGGTCGGAAAGTCTTCGATACTTAAGGCACCCATCTTGAACCAGCTGTAGAAAACCGCAAAGAAGTAAATGCTGAATCCGTTTTCTACGGTGTTCTCCCAGTACTTCGCTACCAAACCCACCCTTTCCGGACTTCCCAAGATCCTTGAAGGATGCTTATGCTGCTGCTCAAAGTCCTGCTGGTTCATGAAAACCTGGTAGACATACCCTTCCAGATGGTCGGCGTCTTCCTCCATAATCGCAAACTTGTTTCCCACGTGGGTGAGGAATCCTTTTATGAGCCTGCTTGCTCTGGGGCCGGCCAGGATCCTCCCCCTGTAGCCGTCCAGATCCGGATCTTTGCTTGAAGTTGCAAACTCCCAGGCACCGGGCCTTGTAGGTGTGAAGCGGAACTTCCATGTATTCCCGCCCGCGTAAAACATCTCGGTCTTACGGACCTCTTTGGAATGCCTGAATGTAACAAGGGCCGCGAGATCGAAAGGGTTTCCGGCCCAAGTGGTGTTTTCCAGGGTGAATTCCAATGTTTCCCATACCCGGGTACGGAAGGTTCCCAAGTCTCTTGCGCTTTTTTCGGCTGAGGGAAGCGCTCCTACGGCGAGAAGCAGAACGGAGAAGAAAACCATCTTTCGGCCTCCTGAAGCTTCGGCACTGCTGAAAAAACAGAAAGCGGTCTTTGCATCTCTTTCTGACTGCAGGCGGCTGGGGCCGCCGCATGTACGGCTTGAAGAAGAGGAGCGGGGCCCTCTGTTACTTGAAGCGCTCGAAAAGGCCGCGGATGTAGCCCTCATTCTTGGCGGCTGTGATTTCGATCCCCAGCGGGCGCCGGGTCTCCAGGATTATCCAGCCTTCGTAAAAGATGTCAGCCATCGCCTCGGCCACATTCTTGAAATCGACCTCACCGAGCCCGAGAATCCCGTTCTTGTAGTCCTTGAAATGGATCTCACAAATGCGCTTCCCCAAAAGGCGTATTTCCTTTGGAACGTTGTAGCGGGCGCGCGTGGAATTACCTACGTCGTAGTAAATTTTGAGACCCTTGGGATTACCCGCCTTTTCCAGAATATACAGGTTGTCTTCGGCCGACAGCGTGTTCTCCAAGCCCAAGGTTATTCCTTTGGAAGCCGCGTAGGGCGCAAGTTCCGCTGCAAGCGCGGCTGCTTTGTCCATTGCGCTCCGCGTGCGCAGCGCGCCCCTGCCGAAGAAGGGAACGAGAATGGTCTTGGCGCCGAGCTTCTGTGCCGCATCAACAACCGAGCGGACCCACCCCGGTGCGCGGGAGTCGCTTACAAATGGGCAGCGGTTCAAAAGGCCCATACATATTGAGCTTACGGCGACGCCCGTTTCTTGTATCGCGCTGCGGAATTCTTCTATAACTTTTTCCTTGCAGATGCGCAGAATTTCTTCCGGTCTCCCTGCGTCGGCCTGGACGCCTTGCAGGCCGCACTTCTTTGCGGT
>CAZGYL010000882.1:0-2125 GCA_964529985.1 uncultured Planctomycetia bacterium
CTTTTCGCACGGAGGTCCGCCACCTGCGGCCGGTCGCAAGGAGCAACTGCGCGCCGTCAAGCGTACACACCCGTATTTCAGCCAGCAGGTGGCCGGGATGGTTTACCTCAGCTTTGAAGGTGTTCTTACCCGCACGAAGCAGCGCTGTGATATCCACCTCAAGAAGTCCGCGCTCCATTGTAAAGCAGACATTCCTGTCGTTGAGCTGAAGCAGGCCGTTTCCCCGTGTCATAGCCCAAAGCCGGCCTGAGACGGCGGGAGCGTTCAAGTGAAAAGTGCGGTGAAAACGCACGGTTGTGGCAAAGACCGTTCCGTCCTCTTGAAGCGGTTTTTTGATTTTTCCTTCGGGTGTTGTTATCCAAGCGCCATGCCATCTGGGCGAATCGATAGGCCTGCCCGAGGCAAGATCCAAAGGGTAAGTGCGGTCTGAGATGGAAAGCATATCGCCCGGCTGCGCGGTGAGATCGGGCGGCAGGACAAAAACGATTTGTGGAGAAATGCCTCCCCGGGCCTGAACACCTTCTGCAGCAAGCGGCGTCAGGTCCCAGGGGCCTTTAAGCGTAATGCTTCTGAGCTTCTCAAAGACCGGACCCGAGGGACTTTCCGTTGGGGGATTCTCGGTCAATAGAATTCCTTCAAAAGGCAGAAGGCGCAGGGTGACCACAAGCTTTCCGTCCTCCTGCCTGCGGGGCGGAAGAAAGTAAGGGCCTTGCGGCTTGAGAGCTTGCGCAACCGCTGCACCTTTCCAGCCGGAAAGAGCTATTTCTCCCGACCATGTGCCGCCGGAAGTGTTCAGAAGCAGGAGTTTTTTCCCTTCGAATGCTTCAAGGAGAAGATCACCTTTGCCGCCCCGAAGCAACTTGACTTCAGGTGGAAACGCCTTTCTGACCGTGTCGATCACATCTTGAGCGTTGTTTGCAACATGGAACGCACTGTGCTCCCGCAGCTTTGAGAACAACGCGGCAAGTTGCTTCGAGGAGCGGCCTTCTTCAGGTGAGACTGTAGGGATCGATCCCGCCGCAATAACCGTAAGACCGTCTTCAATCCACTCCAGCAGGCGCCGCGCGCTTGAGACCGACAAAACGCTCTGCACAGGAACGATGATCAGGCGAAAGCGATAAGGGCCGTAAAGCAGCTCACCCGCCCGGAGGTTGCCGTAGCGCGTCAGGTTCCCGAGTGAAGTTACGACAAAAGGATAAAGCTCCTCTTGCAGCAGGCCGGCGCACGCAGGACCCAACCCGAGTTTGCCTGTTGCAAGGATTTCATCTTCGCTTTGGGCTATGGCTATGGGCGCATGCGGCTTGAAGCCGCTTAGGGTTTTGAGTGCAGACTTCAACCGGCGCACGAAAATCCCCGTGAAAGAGCTTTGAGCGGGCAGCTCAGGAGCTGTGCCTTGCGCGCTGAACGTAAGTACGTCAGGCGGAAGAAGGGGAACGACGAAGCTCCTTGCTCCCCACATAAAGGCAAGCTGAATGTGGAAGAGCAGCCTCAGCGGGGTAACCGCCCAAGTTCCCTCCTCAGGAAGCATGCAAACAACCTTCTTCAAACCTGAAGGAGCCTGCATTCCCGCTGCAGCCCTGAGTGGATAGCCGTAATAGCGGGCTGTCGCTTTGCCCGTCCAACCGCGCAGGGAAATCACCCGTACGCCGGGGAGCAGAAAAGGAAGTGCGGGATCGAAAGGCTCGACCGCCGGAGGGGCTGAGAGCGAGTCTTTGAGCATTTCCCTTGCAACAAGGTTCAACCTGATTCGGACAAGTTCCGTGCGCGAGCCTATATCGTTTACAAGGGCCGCAAGATCCTTCCGGTTTAAAGGCTCACCGAAGCGGTCCTCATAGCGATTCGGAAAGTCCTCAGCCCAGGGTAAGCCCTCAGGCCGGTTTGAGAAAACAGGACCGACCGCCGGAAAAGATATGCCCTCGGGCCTGAGTCCTTGCGAAAGTCTGAATGTCATTACACTCCAAGTGCCCCGGGGCACCTCCCAAATGAGGTTCTGCTTCGAGTCGACCTTCCCGGTAAGATCAACAAGAGAGGCAGGATCAACAGAATCTTTTCCCGTTTTCCTGCCTGCAAGGACGAGGATAAGAGAACCGGCGCTGTCGCTTCCAAGTGCGATTTCAACGCGCTT
>CAZGYL010000883.1:0-2121 GCA_964529985.1 uncultured Planctomycetia bacterium
AGCTATTACTGCGAACAGCTTGGCGCAAACGCACTTTCAGCGCGGAGACATCGTCGGTGCGCTTGAGGCCGTATCTGAAAGTTACCGAAAATTTGTAAGCGCAGGTGACCGCAAGGGCTGCGCGGTCGCTCTGGGGAACCGCGGAATCTTTCTCTGGCACGCCGGAAAGACAAGTGAAGCTCTTGCGGCGCTGCGCCGCGCTCGGGGCATAGCGGAACAAATCGGAGACAAGAGGCGCAATGTCGAGCTTTCACTCTGGCTCGGCCAACTGCTTCTGCTGCAGGGTGACGACCGCGGCCGCGGTCTTCTGCGTGCGGTACTTGCGGAAGGTGAGGCCCCTGCCGATGTGAAAGCGGTTGCAGAGGCTGCACTGGCTCTGGCCGAGCTTAAAAGCGGCAGGCAGACGGCGCGCCTGCCCGAGCCGGAAAAGCTCCGGGCGCAACTTTCGGTACTCCAAGACGCTGAAGCCCGCGCCCAAACTGCAGCGCAATGGTCTGAGTGCTTCCTTTTGGCAGGAAGGTGTGAACCCGCCCTTACTTTCGCCCGCGACGCCTATGAAGGCCTCCCTCAGGGCGCCTCTCCTTTCCTGCGCTGCACACTTGCAAGGGTTTTGGGCGAAGCTTGGAGGGAACGCGGGCCTCTTTGGGCCGACTACACCGAACGCTACCTGGAGGAAGCATTGAACTCGGCCGCCTCTCTGCCCTTTGCATACGAAGAGGCGAGGGCGGGCTTTGCATGGGCCTGTTACATGTCATACCTGGGAGAGATAAGCGAAGCGGATCGGCTGGCCCGGGAAGCGGAGCAGAAGCTGCGCCGGCTGGGCGCAGGACCTGATGCAGCGCGGGTCCGGGCTTTTCTCCAAGAGGTGCACCGTGGGGCCGACGCCTAAAACCGCCTGGCGACGTCAAGCGATTCTTACAAGAATCCACCGCGCTCTCGACGCCTTCATGACGCTTCAGAAGGTGGATTGGGATTACGATGTGCGGCGTACTTTGGATGAGATCCTGGCGGTTGCAGCCAAAGAGCTTAACTTCGACGGCGACAAAGAGATCGAGAGGGCGCTTCTCCTTGTCATTCCGCCTGAAGGCGGCCCGCTTGAGGTGAGAGCCGGATACCAGGCGGGCGAAGATCTCACCTTCAGCCACACGATCGTCGAGGAGACCATTCGCACGGGACGGCCGGTTCTATCGCCCAACGCCTGTGAAGATCCAAGATTCCGCCATGCCGAAAGCATTCGGGATCTGAAGGTTCTCTCCTGCATTGCAGTGCCTTTGAAAGCCGACGGAGAAATTCTGGGCGCCGTTTATGTGGAAGGCCGCAGCCCGAGGAGCATCTTCCAGCAGTCCGACCAGGAGTTCCTTGAAGAATTCGCCCGTACGATAACCCCTTATGTGAAAACAGCCGTCACCCACGAGAAACACGTCAAAGAGATCCGCAAGCTTCGGGACGAGGTTGCTGAGCGTTTCGGATTTCACAACATAATCGGCCGGAGCCCCGCCATGCGCTCGGTCTTTGAACTCGCCAAGGTGGCGGCGAAAGGCGATCAGACCGTCTTGATAACAGGTGAGTCCGGATCGGGAAAAGAACTTCTGGCCCGGGCGATCCACTACAACAGCGGCCGTAGGAATCGGCCCTTTGTAATAGTGGATTGCAGCGCTCTTTCGGAACACTTGCTTGAAAGCGAGCTTTTCGGCCACAGGCGGGGTGCGTTCACCGGTGCGACGAGCGATAAGATCGGGGCGTTTGAAGAGGCCGACGGCGGAACGGTTTTCCTCGATGAGATCTCGGACGCTTCCAAAGCACTCCAACAGAAGCTGCGCCGCGTCATCCAAGAAGGAGAGATCAGGCCTGTTGGAAGTACGACGTTCAAGAAAGTCGACGTAAGAGTGATCGCAGCCACCAACAAGGACCTGCGCGCGGAAATGGAAGCCAACCGCTTTCTGCGCGATCTTTACTTCAGGCTGAACCGCTTTCCGATCCACGTGCCGGCGCTGAGGGAAAGACCCGAGGATATTCCCCTCCTGGCCCTCCATTTCCTTAAAGAAGCACCGCAGAGCCGCACTCCGCCCGTGACCGCGATCGATCCTGCAGCTATGGATTTCCTCGTAGCCCAAAGCTGGG
>CAZGYL010000884.1:0-2119 GCA_964529985.1 uncultured Planctomycetia bacterium
GTACCCCTTTGCAGGGCGAAACACGTTCCACTGAGCTGTAATGTAGCGTGACCTGTTGTCCTCTCTCGGCGTGCTCAGGTTCTGTCCAAGGTAAAGGCCCGTATACTTGAACCCTTCAAACACGTTTTTCTCTGCAACCCCATACCAGAATTTCCGCTTGAAAGAGATTGCTTGGTGATGTATCCCGAAAACGTAGTTGTGATGAACATAAGCATACATTCCGTAATTCAAGCTGATTCCGTAATCCTGGTCCCCGGGGATTTCTTTAGTGTCGATGAACTGGTTGTCGTAAAACTCAAGGTGGTGAACCAGTGAGAGATCGCCCGAATGACCCCAAACGGTTATCCCGTTAGCGCCGTTGCCCTCAAAGATGCACCTCCGGATTTTTATGTAGGAGGCCGGATCCCCAATCGCTATGGCGGTGTTACGGGTGTACCCGACAAACCTTATTCCCTCAATGACGATGTTGCGGCTTCCGGTCAAATCGAAAGCGCACGTCCCTTCCCTGAATGTGACTCCGCCGGGCTTTGCCGCTTTCACCACGATCGGCGCCTCCCTTGTTCCACTGTTTGCAAACTTAACCCCACTCACCGGCCCGTAATCGCCCGGTTCGATGATCAAGGTGTCCCCACCCTTTAGCCTGCCGCATCCGTAGAGTACTGTACGCCACGGGCGCAACTTCGTCCCCGGGTTAGAATCATCGCCCTTGGCGGAGACAAAGTATGTCGTTCCCGCAGGCCGGGCAAAGGCCGATTCCTCTAACATCGGCGTCAAGAATTCAATACAGCAGCAAATAGTCGAAAGAACAAACAAGCTCTTCACCATACTAACCTCCTTCCTATGGCACCTTTCGGTCTATGGTAAGCGCTCGACACCGATGAGTCTAAGAGCCTTTCTTGCTTTCTTCCTATTTTTTCGCCCCAGAAACAATTACGCGGCTGCATCCTTGGTCACTGCCCTTTTGGGGTTTGAGTGTCTCAAAGCCGTACTTCTTGTAAGCGTAGAGCCAATTCTCAATGGTACCGAACCCGAGCTTAATAGGGCCCACGAAGGGGTGTTCCCAGAAGCGTTCGGTCATTTTTTCAATCTCCTTTCTAAGCAATCCTCGTTGCGTTACCGCAAGAAGCGGTGCGATTACCTGGTACCTGAAAAGCGCGATTCTCTCTCTTCGATCCATAGGCAATCCTCCTTTGCTCAGTGCGTGTTTCCGGTTCCAAGGCGGCGGTAGTTTCTCCAAGTGCGCCGCTGAAATCCAGCACAAAGGACTGTGGTGGCGGCGGCATGCCGCCGCCACCGGGAAAAGGGAGGGTGTTTTGCCGGCAGGGAATGTGAAGAGGAAGAAGTTTGAAGGGCAACAGGAAGAGCCGAGAGGCCTCGGGGAGCAGTAATTATCGCTTAGTAGGCTTGCGGAGGAAGACTTCTCAGGCAAGGCCGGTGTGAAAAGAGGCCTGGAGGGATCGGTTGTGAAAACGGAAGGCGAACGGGGGATCACGAGGCCTTATGGCAAGCAGAGCAAGAACCATGGGGGCGATATGGCGTCGATTTTTGGGCACGTAGGAGGGGCATTCGGGAAGGTGAGGGAGGAAACTGGCCACGTACAGAAGGATAATGTTTTTTCGGCGGAGGAATCCGTCTCGGAGGGCCTGGGCAGTTGAGCAGCCCGGGGCGTCAGGGCGGGCCTTTTTCAGGGCTCCCAGGAGGCTGAGGCCGCCAATGAAATATGCCAGGAAGATTCCAAGGATACCGGCCCCGTGCTGGCGCCGGGGCAGGCAGAAGTCCGGCAGAAGCGAGACGGTACGGCCCTCCCGGGCGCAAAGGAGGCGCAGTATGGGGATCACAACCGCCCCCTCTCTGCCTGGAAGAAGGCACTGGCGGTCATACCACCCATGGATTCGAAGCCTGTGAGGTTCGGCGCACCAGGGGCACTTGCGGGTCTCGGAGCTCAGAAGACACATGGGATCTTCCAGATAGCTATTGACATCTTCTGGTGCTTGGCATATTCTTTGCACTGTTTGTGCCTCTCGCACGCCTTCGGGCTGCGGGAGTTTTTACTTCATTGATTCACTTTCTGCAAGGGCCTGAGGGGAAGAGGCCCCGAGGGAAGAATGAAAATATGGGG
>CAZGYL010000885.1:0-2119 GCA_964529985.1 uncultured Planctomycetia bacterium
CGAGTCCGGTTTTGGCGAAAAGCCAAAACCGGAAGGTAGTTATTGGATGAGGCACGAGTTAGCGCTACAGGTCCGGTTCCGGCGGACATGTGAGTATGCCCTTTCAGGCCTTGCGAATGTAAAAATCCGCGTACGAGCGGACGTGCCACCCGTTCAGTACATGCACGATCCGCAGCTGGCGCAAAAGTGAAGCGTTGAATCTGCTCAGAGGTATGTAAATCCATTTTTTCGCAAAACTACGGGCCAATCTCCGCCACGAGGCCCGCGGGGGAACGGGGCTCAGGAGCGCGATTCTGGGGTGCCTGCTGTGCAGGCATGCAGCGGCAAGCAATCTTTCCTCCAACGTGTCGGTGAAGTCCAGGCGGGGATCGCGCCATACGTCCGGGATGGCCACAGGTGGATAAAGGAACATTGCACCTCCGTACTTCGCCCGCGCTATGCCCGGTCCCACGATCTCATCCAAGTAATTGGTGGCATAGAAGGCGATAGTGGATTCCTCTTCGTGTTCGGCGTACCAGGTCGTCCGCCAGGGATAGTCGCGCGGGTGGGCGGGAGTATCGAATAGAATGACCAAAGAGTCAAGGTCGCCGCGGGTCGGAGGATTCACCTTCACATAAATATCGCCGCTGTAAAAATGCCGCAACGTCTCGCGCACATCGATACCGTCTTTCAGGCTTGTTGTAAACTTCTCGCTGCGTGCCAGATCAAGCCCGATTATCGTACGGGCGCAATCAAAGACATGGGTCCGGAAGCGCTCGATCGCCTCGTCCTCGGGCAGGTGGGAGCATTGATTGAACGGATCCCACCTCAGGCGCCACTTGTGCTGATCGATCTCAGGCGGCCGGGGCTTAAGCTCCACCTTTCCCCAGGTGACCGGAGGACCGGGCAGGCGGCTTACCGCCTTTACTATCTCGCCCGACGGCAGGCGGGCTTTTTCGATCCCCATGACGATCTCCGGCAAGCCGAGGTCCCGCTGATAAGGGTATGAACGGGCCGTCTCGACCAATTCAAGGGCAAAGCCGTCGCCTGCGATCTGTTTCGCTGCGACTACAAGAGTGTAGAGGTCGGGAGTAAGCCGATTGTTTATGAGACTCAGGTTACGCACGTACTTGAGATAAATTGAGAGGGTCTGAGGGCTCAAGTCGCGCGCCAAATGCTTGTTCTGCTTTGTGTAACGGGCGCGGGTTTCAATGAGAAGCTCTTTGATGCCGTCTACCGTGAGATTCTCATCGTCTGTGAGCCTGCGTCTTGCCTGTTCATACAATCCCGTTACGAAAGGCAGTTCCCCGAGGAAGAAGTACAAGGTTTCGGCCTTCACCTGCAGGATGGCGGGAGACTCGGTGAGATCTTCAGGCGGCACCTCGGTTTCCGCTTTTCGGAACGCCCGGCGTATGTAAGGCCACAGTAGGAAAGGACAGATAAAGAGAATGGAATTGAAATGATTCTGGAGCTGCTTGAGCCTTGCGGCCATAGCTGCGATGCGCTCCTGGACCTGACTCTCGGGCGGAGGCGGGATGGCCGCCAGAAGCGCGGCTGCGAATTTTTCCGGCCTAACACGTTTAAGTGCGTAAGGATCCGGGAATGCCGCTGCATACGGAACAAAAGAGTCTGTTTCAAGATCTATGAACGCCCGCGGGATCCGCTCCTGAAGCGCCACTCGAAGAGCCATGATGACAGGCTGGCACGGGTCCACCGGTACATAACTTATGAGGCCTTCCTCCCGCCCTGTTTCCTGCTCGGGAGACCAAGCCGTTGAGCGCTGAACCACGGCGGTGATGGCCGGCAGGTAGGTTACGGCCTCCTCCACGCAGGCCTGAAAAGAAGGGGGCAGCGGAAGAGCCACGCAATCAAAGGGCTCCTGGAGCATGAGCCTGCGCACTTCCAGAGCGAAATCCCCACTCCCGTGCAACACCGGGAAAGCCGTGATCTTTTCGCTGAAGCGCAGTACCGGGTGCACCATCACAGTTATTATATGACCGTGCGTAATTCGTAGACACCCCTAGGACGCTGGGTGCCCGCATTAGCGGGCGCATCCCCCCCTTCCCCCGAAAGGGGGGGACGGGAGGGGGGATTTCAAGAGACAGCCGGAAGCCGAGCTGTCCGACTTCAGCTGAACGCT
>CAZGYL010000886.1:0-2119 GCA_964529985.1 uncultured Planctomycetia bacterium
TCGGCACCCTGTCTGTTTATCGTTCCGATCTCAGCTCCGATCTCAAGGCTGTCATCGCCCGACACTTCGAGGATGGCGACTTCGAAAAGCACCTGCGGTCTTCGTACGTCGATCGTCTTGAGAACCTCTGAGACCTCCTGGTGGATATAGTTGGGCGCTATGAGAATTATCGAGTTGAGGTTCTTATCGGGTATGACGACCGACTCGCCTTCGAAGTAGAACTCCCGCTTGGTCACCGGACCGGCGGGGCGCGGCGCAGCTTCCTCCTTTTGTTGCCCTTGAGCGGCCTGTTGCTGTTTTTTCTTCTTCTCTTCATCTTCTTCCTCAAGTGTGGCGCGCGCACGCCTTGAAATCGCGGTACCGCGGGTGGTCCGTCTCGCCGCTGTGGTCGTCCCGCGCGCCTCCCTGAGTGCCTCGATGTCTCCCACCGTTATGTTGAAAAGTTGCCCTATCTTATAGGCTACGTCGACCGGATCCGTGTTCTTCAGTTGGTAGAAGCGGATGGACATCTTTTCCTGTTTGCCTATGCTGATGAGCTTTTCAAGCACTTTTTTGATCTCGCTGTGGATCTCCTCAGGCGCATTGACGATCAAGGCTCCGAGGTCCTCGTCAGGCAGGATGAAAGGCTCTGTCGTTATTTTGGGGCCTGTGGCAAGGCCTCTGATCGGGCGCAGGGGAGAAGCGCCGGGCTGGAGGAGTTTGATATCGAAAAGCTGACTTATGGTCTTTGCCGCAGTGGTTACCTCCGAAACCGTGACCTCGTACATCCTGAACACGTTGTCGCGCGGGCCTACGGCATCAATGCGCTTTATCGTTTCAGCTATCTCGGCCTGCATTTCGTGCGGGGCCACTACAAGGAGGGTCTTCAAGGCTTCATTGGGTATGATCACTCTTTCTTTCATCAGGAGCTCAGCGCCTTCACGCGCCGTGCGACCGCGGAACGCCTGCTCGACGGTACCGAGCGGTATGCCGAAGATCTGGCTTACGATATTGGCCGCTTCGGTGAGATCCGCCTTTTGAATGGTGTAGTACTGGAGTTCGTTTTCATCGGGACCTATGGCGCTCAGCCCTTCTATCACGTCCTTAACCTTCGCTTGGGTATCGGCCGGCGCAACTACGATGACGCTTCCCAGGGTTTCGTTGGGAATTACAACCGACGTAGGTGGAGGCGCTCCGGCCCGGGTCCTCCGCGGTACAGCGGTTGCAAGCTGAAGGTTGAAAATATAGGACAGAGTGGTTGCAACCTCGCGCACGTTTGCCCGCGCAACGCGATATTGTTTTATTTCGCGGCGGCCGGGACCTTCCGAATCGATACGTTCGATTACCTTGGCGATTTCTTGGTGAACCTCCTTCGGTGCGACGATAAGCAGCGCACCAAGGTTGTGATCGGCGATCACAATGTTCTCTTTGGCGAAAGGAGTACGCGGGCCTGTTGAAGCCCCGGGCCTTCCCGGCATTGGGCGCCGCGTTCTCGGGGTCGAAGTCCCGCCCGGGCTCAAGTCGAAAATCTTCGCCACGAGGTCTGCGGCTTCCTCAAGGTCCGCGTGCTGGATCTTGTAGTACTTAAGGACTTGATCGCGCACGCTTTCGACATCCATGTTTTCAATGATTTGGGCTATCTCCTGGTGGACTTCCTCAGGCGCGCTTACAACGACCATGGAAAGCTCTTCGTTCGGTACGATCACGGCGGTCTTTCGGCGGACCCCGGCAGGTCGGCCGACGAACCGTACCGATCGTCCCGCACGGGTCGGCCATCGCATCTGCGTGCCGCTGTAAATGCTTTGGAGGGTTGTTGCGATCTCGCTTACAGAGGTGTGGAGGATTCTGTAGTAACGTGTCACGAATGCGCCGGGGCCTGCAGAATCAAGCTTCTTGACGGCTTCGCCTATAAGCTCTTGAGTGCGGGCGTCGGCAAGCACAACAAGTGCACTTAGGTTGGCATCGGGGATTATTACAGGCTCGCGGGAGAAACCGGCGAAGCTTAACCGCCGCGGGGCTCCTGAGCGCGCCGAGCGGAAGCTGAGCGGTGAAGCGCCGCGTCTGATTTCGATCTGGAAAAGACGGCTTATGGTTTCGGCAAGTGTATCGAGGTCGGCATTTGTCACCGTGTAATATCGAA
>CAZGYL010000887.1:0-2114 GCA_964529985.1 uncultured Planctomycetia bacterium
GGTCGGGGAGACCAGGCAAAAGCTCCGTGATATCGCTCCCCGCCTCGGTGCGGCCCAGGAGGTTCAGCCGCAGGCGCTGTCGCTCGCCCGGCCGCTGTGTGGAGACTGCTTGCACGGTCAGAGCCACACGACCGGTACCGTTGCCCTCGCCCAAAGAAAGGTAGCCTATGGCGGCTTGAAAGCGTATTCGAAAGAGACGCGATTTGGCTCCGAAAACAGCCAGCTGATCACGGTGCAGATCAGCGCCCGCTATAAAGATGGAGAAGGGCTCCGGGGGATTGCGGTGGAGCCTGTCCACTCTGGGATCATTCAGCCGAAGGCACAATGAAACAAAATCTTCCCACAGAGGGAGTCCCGTGGGGTTGTAGCCCGTAAATACCATTCGAGCTGCAGGCGGCCGCGCATGAGAGCAGTCCGCACTCTCGCACCAGTAGCAGTATACGCGGCCCGGGTGGAGCGGATCACACGCCGCCACTGTGGCTTGAACCTCCTCAGCCAGGCGGCCTATGAGCATAGAAGCAAAGCGCCGGCGCGCTTCAGGCCGCGCGGACCCGTACAGATCGGCGTGAAGGGTGAGCTGAACAGTCGCGGGGTCGGGCTTTTGGGATCTGCGGCGCAGCAATTCTTTGTGAATGGCTTCCAGGCGGTCGTATATCTCCTGGGCCAGCTGATAGGGCCTTACTCTGTGAGAGCGCCTGCGCCGCCGCGCCATTTGGCCCCCCCTTGGTGGCTCTGAACTCCGCCGGCGATCTGTCGCCAGGTTACGCCGGTCGCCAACAGACCTATGCTTGCGATCATAAGGTAAACAATTCGGAAAGACCAGACAGAGCGAAACCTTGGTTCGCGTAAGTCCTTTGGCGCAATTACTTGCGGGCTCCTGTAAGGTGCCGCCCTGAAACAGCCAGTGCCTGCAAGATTGACAGGAGTGGGACTGAGTGTTAAGATGACTTTACAGAATCTACGTAAATCCCTGAAAGATAAGGTTTTAGCATGCGAGCGCCTGAGAAGGTACCTCACCTCGTGCTGCGGGAGGGTGAGAACGAGGAAATCTACCCGCTCCACAAAGACGTCATAACTATCGGCCGGGCTCCGGACAATGACATCGAGCTGAGCGACTTGAGCAGCTCCCGCAAACATTGCCGGATAGTGAAGCGTAACGGCCGCTGGGAGCTTATTGATCTGGACAGCCGGAACGGAACGCTCGTCAACGGGGTCCTTGTGTTGCGCAAGGAACTTGTGCCCGGGGACGTGATAGAGATCGGCAGGACCCGGCTTTTTTTCCAGGTCGAGGGGTTCGGCCAAGACCTGCCCACAATGCGGCTCGATACGGCCTTTTTTCTCGATCCGCTGGCCGACCTGAGCCCCGAGGACCAAGCAGCGCTCCTTAGGCGCGAACGCGAACTTTTCCTCCGGATTCTGGAAGTCATACGGGTGCTTAATACCACGCGTGTCGTGCGCGAAGTCCTCCGCAAGATCCTCCAGTTGATCCTGGATGTGACCCAAACGGAACACGGGGTCGCTTTATTGAGGGACCCGCGCAAGGACAGCAATTTCACCCTTCGTGCTTTCCGCAGGATTGATTCCACTGCAGCCGCCAAAGAGGCTGAACTTGTGGCCCGGGTTTTGGGTCCGCTGGCAGGGGAAGGCGGAGGTCCGATTGTTTGCACCGACATGAGATCGGGCGAGGGGGCTCGAACGTACAGAGCGCTTGCAGCCATAGGCGTTCGCTCGTTTCTTTGCCTGCCTCTTAAGGACGAGGACGAACTGCTGGGGCTGCTTTACGTGGACAGCCACCGGGAGGCGGGGGCTCTCGATGAGCACCAGCTTCACCTTGTGGATATTCTGGCTGCGCACGGAGCGATCGCTTTACGCAACGCCCGGTTGTGCGAAGAGAGTCGCCACCTGCAGCGCGAGCTGCGGGAGACACAGGAGAAGCTCCAAGAGCTTAGAGCCAAATTGCGGCGTCAGGCTGTCCGTGAAGCGGCGAGTTTAAGGGACGCTGTGCAGGCCGCGCGGCAGGTTGAACGACCGGCCCTGAAGTACAACTACGACGAAATCATAACCTCAAGCCCGAAGATGTTTCGTGTGCTTGAGGTTGTCGACAAGGTCGTTGA
>CAZGYL010000888.1:0-2112 GCA_964529985.1 uncultured Planctomycetia bacterium
CAAAGAAGGGCTTTACGCGCTTTCTTTGGTCTGCACGCACTTGGGCTGCATAGTGAAGCCTTCACGCGGCGGGTTTGAATGCCCGTGTCATGGATCCCGCTTTCACCTTGACGGAAGGGTGGCGAAGGGCCCGGCGCCGGCTCCCTTGCCGTGGTTCTCTGTAACTTTGCGCGGGAGCAAGTGTATCGTTGATTCCTCTCAAAAGGTTCCTATGGGAACGAAGGTCGTCCTATGAGAGCCGAAGAACCGAAAGACGCCGCGCTTAAGGGAATGTTGGAAAACCTCCGTGCTTTCCCGAGGCGTCTCAGAGATTCTATCTTCAGAGGCGGACCTCCGAAGACCGACCGGAGCCGCTCCGAGTTCGTTTTCAACAACCTTTTCCTGCACATACACCCGGTGCGCGTTCACAGGTGGACGCTCCGCTGGCGCACCACATGGGGATTGGGCGTTGCGGCAGGAGCCGCCTTCTTTCTCACGCTTGTAACCGGCGTACTCCTGATGGTTTATTACAAGCCGTATCCGGCAGTGGCCTACGATTCCATAAAGGACATCCACTTCATAGTCCCTACAGGACGGTTTATCCGAAACATTCACAGGTGGGCCGCGAACTTCATGGTCGTTGCGGTATTCGCTCATATGGCCAGAGTTTTTTATACGGCCTCCTACCGCAGCCCCAGAGAGTTCAACTGGCTGGTGGGGCTTGTGCTTCTGATCCTTACGATCGGTCTTGCTTTCACCGGATACCTCCTGCCTTGGGATCAGCTGGCGTACTGGGCGATAACCATAGGGTCGAATATCGCACAATCGCCCCGCGAAGTCACCGACGCCCTCGGCATTACGCAGTGGTTCGATCCGGGGGGTCTGATGCGCAAGCTGCTTCTGGGAGCGGACACGGTAGGCGCCGATGCCCTCATCCGCTTTTACGTTCTGCATGTCATAGTGCTGCCGCTTTTGCTTGTGGGCTTCCTGGGCGTGCATTTCTGGCGGATCCGCAAAGACGGCGGCCTGGCACGTCCTGAGGATGTCGATAAGCGGCTTGCACCTGCAGAAGACTTCCTGCCGGTCTTCACCGACCAACCGCGCAAGACTTATCACCTTGTTGCGCTTGTGCGCGGCCGCACGCCCCAGGTCAACGCAGGCCCTGAAAACACTGTGCCTTCAGTGCCGCACCTCTTCCACGGGGAACTTGCGGTCTTCATGATAACCACTTTCGTCTGCGTCGCTCTTTCCCTTTTCATCGACGCACCTCTAAAGGAGCTTGCTGATCCGACAAGGCCTGAAAACCCTGCAAAGGCGCCGTGGTACTTCTTGGGAATTCAAGAGTTGGTCTCTTACTCCGCTTTTATGGGAGGGGTGGGAATTCCGACGATAGCGCTTTTGGGCCTCGGGCTTATACCTTACCTGGACAGGGAGCGCGGCCAGACGGGATTATGGTTCGCAGGGCCGGGTTCTAGGCGGCTTGTTTTGGCTTCCGCCGCTGTGGGCTTCGGTCTTGCGATTGCAGTTGAAGCTTTTGCGATTCAATTCGGCTGGATCAGGGAATGGTTTCCCGGTGCGCCGCAGCTTCTCATAACGCTTATCAATCCGGCGACCGTGCTTACAGCCCTCTACATGATTTACTCTCTCTACCTGGTCCGGCGGTTTAAGTCACAGCGGGCCGGCGCGGTGGGCCTTTTTACATGTTTTCTGTGCGGTTTCGCCGTGCTGACCGTAATCGGACTCCATTTCCGCGGTCCGAACTGGGAGTTTTACTGGTCCCCTTCTGCATGGCCCCAACACTAAACCATGAACAAAACCAAGCACCTTTTGCTGTGGTCGAGCCTGGGCGTGCTGGCCCTGCTTCTGTACGCGGCGCTTGAGGAGAACGTGTTCCGGTCTTGGCGGCGCATACAGCGGTCTGCCCGCGCGGCAGGTGAGGACGTGGAGATTCGGCTGCGACAGATTGTAGTTCCTGAGCTCAAGATCACCGATCGCTGCATCACCTGCCACCTTGGTATGGCTCCGGGTCTTGAGCTTTCAGGTGGTAAAGGTGTGCTCGCAGCGCACCCGGAGATCGCGCACAGCCCGAGCGACTTTGGCTGCACCGTTTGTCACGCCCGGCAAGGAAGGGCC
>CAZGYL010000889.1:0-2106 GCA_964529985.1 uncultured Planctomycetia bacterium
CCTGACAAAGATCGGTGTATCCAATGTCTACAATCGCGCCCTCACCGTACCAGAGAACGGCAAGGCCTGCTGCACCTTTACCCTTTTTTGCACAGAAGCCTTCAAGCACATAGGAAGCCCCGGGCGCCACCGGAACCTTTTCATTCAATCCGGCCCAACCCCACTTCCGCTCGGAGCCCCGTCCCAAGGTAACCACCGCTTTCCAAGAGCCGGGAGGCAGCCCGCCGCGCACGCGGCGCAAGGAAGCACCGGGGCCCGCAGACCAACCCTGCGGTACCGTACCGCCGAATTCAAAGGAAAAATATTGACCGACGAGGTTCGACGGATCCGGCCTTTCAGAGGTCCCGCGCTTAAAGAGCAAAGTGGCGGTACCGTAACCTCCCCAGAATATGGCTCCCAGAGCAGCTATCGCCACAAAGCTTGCCAAGGTCTGGCGCCAGCCGGCTGACTCAGGGACTTCGTGCTGCAGCGACGGAGGCGCTGCAGCCTCGACCGCTGAAAGAGTCTCCCGTGCTTGGGGGGCGGCACCCGGCACCGCTACAACTATGGACGTGTCACCTATCGTAATCCGGTCGCCGTTTTGTATGGGGCCCTCCTTCACGCGCCTGCCGTTTACGAAAGTACCGTTGGTACTCCCCAAATCTTCAATAAAGAGCTGGTTCCCCCGGCGTTCAATGCGCGCATGCCTGCCCGAGGCTTTTCGATCGCGCAGCACAAGATCATTGTCTGTTTTTCTGCCGATTGTAAGTGGGAGGGACTTGAGAGAGACCTTTCCAATCCGGCCGTCAGGCTCGTGCACCACCAGGTGGGCTTCAGGTGCGGCCGAATGCCGGATCTGCCCGCCCTGGTCCGTGGGAGGCGGAGAGCCGAGACACAAAAGCGTGTCTCCGATTTGAATAAGATCACCCGGCCTTAAAGTTGCGCTCTCTATTCTTGTGCCGTTGAGGAAGGTACCGTTACGGCTGTCCAAATCTTCAACAGTGAAAACCTCCTCCCCGCTCTCCGTAACCTTGCTCGTTATACGGATATGTGACCGGCTCAGGCGCGGATCCAGAAGCTGCAGCGAGTTTGTGGGGCCTCGACCCACGGTTACCGAGTCGCCCAAATCGATCTCGCCGCACTGTCCGGTGCGTGTCCAGCGCCAGTAGAGTTTCATCCCCTATCCTCCCGGGCCTTCCGGCCGGCCGGGATCCCTCCTTTCCCGGTCATGACGGCCTTCCCCGTCTGATCCGGTACTTCTCGATCTTGTTGTCCAGGGTGGGCCGCGAAATACCCAAAACAGAAGCGGTCTTGGTCTTCTTCCACCCGTGCTCGCGCAACGCCGCGCGGATCACCTCCTCTTCAACCTGCGCCACGGCCTTCCGTACGATTTCGCGCAGCGACCGGCCGCCGTAACGCCGCAGCGTTCCCACCGCATCCTTGACCTGATCGCTGACCAAAGCCGCTTCAATCGGGCCGCGGCTCAACGCCGCAAGGCGCTCGATTTCGTTCTCAAGCTCACGCACATTACCCGGCCAGTCGTATTCCTCAAGAAGTCGCAGGGCCTCGGGGGTCAAGGTTTTAGGCTCCGAACCCGTGCGCTCTGCAATCCGCTTGAGGAAATACTCTATCAGTAACGGAATATCTTCCTTGCGCTCGCGAAGGGGAGGCAGGCGGATCGTCACAACATTGAGCCTGTAGTAGAGATCCTCCCTGAAACGGCCCTGGCGGATCAACTCCCGCAGGTTCTGATTAGTGGCGGAGATGATCCGTACGTCGACTTTTATGACCTTGTTCCCGCCGACGCGCCGTATCTCTCCGTTCTGCAAAACCCGCAGGAACTTGCTCTGAAGCGCAAGGGGCATGTCGCCGATTTCGTCAAGAAAGAGCGTACCGCCGTCGGCAAGCTCGAAAAGCCCGGGCTTGGCGTGGCTCGCTCCTGTAAACGCCCCCCGTTCATGGCCGAAAAATTCGCTCTCGAGAAGATTAGCGGGGATCGCCGCGCAATTCTCTGAGACGAACCGGCCGCCCGCGCGCTTCCCGTTGTAATGGATGGCACGGGCTATGAGTTCCTTTCCCGTTCCACTCTCCCCTTCGATAAGTACGGGCACAGTGGAATCAACGACC
>CAZGYL010000890.1:0-2103 GCA_964529985.1 uncultured Planctomycetia bacterium
TAGACGAAACGCGGGCTTTGTACCACCTGCTCCACCAAGCGGACCTCTGGGATTATGCCCGTGCATACGTGAGGTGGGAACCCGCTTCCGGGGGGCGGCTTAAGTGGATACTTGCCGGAAGTGTGACCGGGCGCCCTCCTTTTTCAACGCCTTGGCATGTCTTCAGAAGCGCTGAGCGACCGGGCCGCCTGCTTGAGACGAACTACATCATGTACAACCTCGCGCGCCCTCCCGTGATCGAGGAGACTTCCTGGATCCGGCCGGGTAAAGCAATGCGGGTTCTGCCCGTAACAACCGAAAGAGCGAAAGCGGTTATCGATTTTGCCGCTGCAAACGGATTGCAATACGCCGAGCTGGATGCCGGTTGGTACGGTAACGAACGTGATCCGGCGGCCGATGCAACTACATACCGGCCCGAGGTCAATGTCCCTGAGATCGCACGCTACGGGAAAGAAAAAGGGGTGGGGCTGCTTCTTTACGTAAACAGGATTCACCTGGAACGGCAGATAGACGATATTCTTCCCTTGTACCGGAGGTGGGGTGTGAAGGGACTTAAGTTCGGGTTTGTAGACGGCCGTTCGCAGAAAGGGATCCGCTTGGTGCACGATTGGGTCGAAAAGGCCGCACGCTACCGAATGATCATAGATATCCATGACAATTACCGGCCTACGGGAGTGAGCCGCACGCTGCCCAATCTCCTCACTCAAGAAGGAATCCGGGGCAACGAGCATATGCCTGAAAGCCGGCATAACGCCGTCTTGCCTTTCACGCGTTTTGTTGTGGGAGCGGCGGACTACACGTTTTGTTACCTCCATCCACGTCTTAAAACGACAAGCGCCCATCAGCTCGCCCTGAGTGTGATTTTTTTCAGTCCCCTTCAGTTCGTCTATTGGTACGGAAGACCCGATTGGTACAAAGCGTGCAGAGGCAAGGAATTTTTCAAGGTCCTCCCGACAACGTGGGACCAGACAAAGGTGGTTATCGACCAAGTCGGCGAATGCGTGGCGGTGGCACGGAAGAAAGGAACCAGGTGGTTTCTGGGAGTTATAACCAACCAAGAGCGCAGAAGAGTGGCTGTGCCGCTTTCCTTTCTCGGCTCGGGCGACTATGAGGCGGTGGTTTTCAGGGATGATCCGGCAGGTGAAGTCTCGGTTTCAAAGAAAAAGGTGAACGCGAAGGAAACCCTGCTTGAGACCCTCCTGCCTAACGGCGGTGCGGCCGCGTTCTTTGAGAAGGAGTGACGGCGGCTCAGCGCTCTTGAGGAACCAATGCCAGGGAAGTTTGGACCGCGTATTCGCAAGTGCACCCTGAGCTTGCTTCGGGAATGAGAATAAGCCCGCCGGCCGGCAGGATATTGATCCAACAACCCGGTCTCGTTACTTCGGTCAAGGGCCGGTTTTCCATGCCTTTTCCCTCAAGAGGGTAGATCCGGGGGTTCCAGCCTCTGCCGAAGAGCGCGGTGCTGCATGCTGAGAGCGCCCCGCAGCCATGACCTCCCCTGTCGAGCCGGAAGTTGAGCTTTCGGCCGCTGCGAAGGTCAAAAGCATAAGGCCTTGAGATCACCATGCCGTCAAGAAGAACGGGGTGTTGATCCTGCTCGCCGTGGTCTCCGTTTACAGGCTTGTCGGTCCGCACGTAAAAAGTGTGCCAAATAGGCTGACCGGTTCCCGCGTTGAATGCATAAAGTTCGTACGCAGGGTGCTTCGCTTTGTTCTTGGTCCCGACGGCAAGCAGAACACCTTGGGAAACGGAAAGGAAAAGGGCGTGCCTCAGGTCCACGGCCTCAAACGGACGGCTCCAGAGTGCCTTTCCGCTTTTCAGATCAACGGCTTTAAGATAGGCCTTACGGAGCAAAACGGCAAGCGTAAGGCGCCCGCGCGGGTCAGCCGCTGCTTCAGGATCGGTGCTTTCAATGAAAAAGACCGCTTTTGCGGAGCATGCGATCGCTGAGTTGATTAAAGCGGAGCCCAGCGGGTGCCTGTAGGTCCAAAGCAGTTTCCCTGAGGAACGGTCATAACAAAAGAGCCCGCAGCTTGTTGCAAGGGGGCGGTTGTCGTAATAAGACTCGCCTGCAGGAACGCTGCGCGAAAGAAGGCTGAGTGA
>CAZGYL010000891.1:0-2093 GCA_964529985.1 uncultured Planctomycetia bacterium
TGCGGCCGGCGAAAGCCGGGCAGGCGGTTTTTAGGGGCGGGAGCCGCGGTACAATGGCCGCTCGGAGGTTGTATCCGCTCAAGAGCGACTGTGTCGTTGGTACCTGCGGGCACCTCAGGTTCGGTCTTTGGAGATTCGGTGTGAAATGGCGGTTGAAAAAGGCCCTGCTTTCTTTGAAAGAATAGGCTCGGAGCCGCTTGCAGCCCGAATGCGGCCAAGGAGCCTCGATGAGTTCGTGGGCCAGGAACACATTGTAGGACCCGGGAAGTTGCTCCGCCGGGCCATAGAGGCGGACCAGCTTTCGAGCATTATATTGTGGGGCCCTCCCGGTTCGGGGAAAACCACTTTGGCTTCGATAATAGCCAAGCGCACCCAGAGCCAGTTTCTTACGATCAACGCGGTTCTTGCAGGTGTCAAAGAGATCCGTGAGGCCATCCGCGCCGCGCAGCGCTACTGGGAGCAACACAAGCGGCGTACGATTCTTTTTGTCGACGAGGTACACCGATTCAACAAGGCGCAGCAGGATGCTCTTCTACCCTATGTTGAGAACGGGATGATCATCCTGATCGGGGCCACGACCGAGAACCCGTACTTTGAGGTCATAAAGCCCCTGGTAAGCAGGTCGCGCATATTCTCGCTTAAGAGGCTTTCGGACGAAGATATCGCGGAAATCCTCCGCCGGGCTCTTGCGGATCCGGAGCGAGGTTACGGCAATCGGCGTATTGTGATCACCGAAGAAGCCCTGCGGCACTTGAGCGGTTCGGCACAAGGAGATGCGCGGTGCGCATTGAACGCCCTTGAGCTTGCGGTGGAAACCACGCCTCCGGGTCCGGACGGAGTCATACGGATAGACAGAGACGTTGCCGAAGAATCGATTCAAAGGAGGGCTCTTCTTTACGACAAGGACGGGGATGCTCACTACGATGCGATAAGCGCGTTCATAAAAAGCCTTCGGGGATCTGATCCGGACGCTGCGCTTTACTGGATGGCCCGCATGCTGCTTGCAGGGGAAGATCCGAGGTTCGTAGCGCGGCGGATGGTGATCTTTGCAAGCGAAGATGTAGGCATGGCCGATCCACGCGCGCTTTTGATCGCAACGGCGGCGGCCCATGCCGTTGAGTATGTCGGGATGCCGGAATGCCAGTTCAACTTGGCGGAAGCGTGTATTTACCTGGCCACCGCTCCGAAATCGAACAGCGCAATGGCCTACTTCGACGCTGTGCGCACGATTGAAGAAGAAGGCGTGGAAGAGGTGCCCGACCATCTCAAAGATCCGAGCAGAGACCGTGTCGGTCTGGGCCACGGTAAAGGCTATCGCTATCCCCACGCCTACAGAGATCATTTCGTCGCCCAGCAGTATCTTCCTGACAAGCTTGCCGGCAAGTACTTCTACCACCCTTCGGATCAGGGCTATGAGGTTGAAGTGAGGGAGCGCCTTGCCTCTTGGCGCGCCCGCCAGGCTCAAGGTTTGAGCGCCTCGGAAAGAGCGCAGTTGGTTACCGGAGAAAAGGAAGCGTTCCAGAGGCGCATGTACGGAAAAGAGCGGCTTCAGGAGCGCGATTGGCTCTTGAGGCAAGTGCGGCTTGGGGAGTCCATGGTGGTTCTTGATGCCTGCGGCAACGGTCTTATGGCTTGGGGAATCCTGGCTCAAGTTCCCCTGGGCCGCGTGGTTTGCCTTGTTGATCCGCGTTTAAGGCCCGCCCCCGCCCGAATACAGGAACAGCGCGTTGCCGAAAGAGTCGACCGCATACTGTTTCCGGTTTTGGGGCGGGAGCTTTGCTTCTGCCCGCGTTCTTTCGACGCTGTCCTTGCCTACCGCCCTTTGACCTACGGCGGTGATCCTGTTGCTTTCCTCCGCGAAGCAAAGCGGGTGCTGATTGAAGGGGGTGTGCTTGCTTTCTGTGAGACACTTGCGGCTCGGCGCAGGAGATTGTGGCAGGAATTGCCCCTTGAAGAGCTTCCTGAAGACCTTGCGGCGAAAGTAATAGCCGCCGAAGAGATGCTTTACCGTACAGGCCCGTTGCGATACAGCCTTACGGAAGAACGACTCGCATCACTTCTTAAAGAGGTCGGGTTCTCCTTGAAATCCTTGG
>CAZGYL010000892.1:0-2081 GCA_964529985.1 uncultured Planctomycetia bacterium
CTACGCCAGGCTATACTTGTCGAACTCAAATGTGGACGCGGTCTCGAACGAAGAAATCGAAAACGGCGGTTACTACGATCTCAAGTTCGGGTACGATACACAGCACAGGGTTGTAGGTGAGGTTGTAAAGAAGGGCTGCGGCTGCTCAGGAGGAGGCTCTCCATATCGGGTATACCGTTACCAAAACTACCAATCCCGAACGGTAACCGATTACTCAAGCTGGGCTGCGGCCGTCCAGAGGGTAAACCCCGACGGCAGTGTGGACTCGATCGAAGTCAATCGTGCCGGCGGACTGCTGACCTTTGTAAGGGAAGACACCAATGGAAATAAACGGGCCATTCACTACGTATATGACGATACCGGTCGGGTGATCGAAGTTTGGCACCCTTCGGCATGCGATACCTCGAACTACACCTTTCCAAGCTCGGAAGGCAACGAGGTGGGGCTTAAGGCAACAGGCTTGGTGGACGTCTTTGAATATTACGATCGAAGCGATCCGGGTTGGTCGAACGTACCCTATTGGGCTTTGGGAAAGCTCAAAGCACGGTACGTGAGAAACGGAACCGGAAATCCCGTTAAACTCTTTGAGTTTGGTTACAGTTTGAGCGAAGATCAAGACGGCGGCTACATTCATCCGTACAGCATTACGTGGTATGACGAGAACGGAAATGTTCTTGAGCAAAAGACCTTTTCCTACCAATACCCGGCTGGGGACCCCACGCCTTCTCACCGATTGCTGAGAAAGACGGTCTACTTCAAAACGGTAACCAATCCTGAAAACAGGAGGCTCAAGCTGGTACGTACGTATAACCCCGATACGGGGAAGGTCATCAAAGTCCAGGAGTATGACACGTACAGAGGCGCCGACCCCCTGCGGACAAGGGAATTCGGGTATAACGATTTCGGGCAGAAAACGAGTGAGAAGCTCGCAAGTGGAAGTTCTGAGATCGTTTTCACGTGGACATACAGCTCGTGGGGTGACCTGGAAGAGGAAGTAATTCCCGGAAGCCCGATTCAAAAGCGCAGGTATATCCAGACGTCTCTCAGTAGGGATTCGAACGCCGGGAAACCCGCCCGCTTTGTGACCCTAAGCTACGATCATTTCGATGAAAACGCGCAGGGCGATGACCCTCGCCGTGAAGGCACGGTGACCATAACGGTGAGCGACTTGGACGGAAGACTTGTCGAGCGGGCGGAGGGTTACATTCCTGCAACAGATACAACGATAGAGGACGATTTCGACTACACAAAAAGCGATCTTGCCGATGCGTTTCTCAGTGCAGGAACCGGAAGGAAGCTTTTCAAGCGGTTTACATTCGAGTACGACGGCGATCTTCTTTCCCGGCGGATTGAGTGGAGCAACGCTTCGGATCCCAGTGCGGCTAAGTATGTGACCACCTACGAGGAAAAGTACGGGGTCGGCCGGCGTGTTCGAACTGAAAGCCTGCCCGGAGGGACAATACGAAGATCTGTCTTTGACAGCTTTGACAGGATCGTGGAGTACTCCGAGGGGACCTCGGCGGATAATCTGACGGTGCTCAGGGAGTACTTTTACGACTATGAAGGAGAACCTGTTGCCGGCGAGAACCAGGGCGACGGCGCCCTTACGAGGCTGAGGGAATTTGTGGGCAAGGACGAAGGGGAGAATCCCCTCTACAGGATCACCCGCTACTATTACGACTTCCGGGGCAGACTTCTCTGGCAGGCGACTTGGGAAGGTGTCGGCGGCGATTCCGACATCGAAAGCGAAGCTGATGTTGTTGAAAAAGTATACGACAACCAAGGCCGCATTAAAACAATTGAGCGCTTCAGAGGAGCCTGGAACGGCGCAGCTTGGACTCCCACAGCAACACAAGGCGGGGTTAAGCTCTGGAAACTCGTTCAGAGCTTCAAGTATGACGAGATGGGCCTTCGATATCAAACCGCAATGCACCTGGAGAGGGAAGAAAACGGCAACCAAGTCATAGGCCCGACGTACTACACCACCACCTGGTACGACGTTTTGGGCAATGTTCTCAAGGTCCAAGAGGCTTCGGTTGAGGGCGGCAAACTTCCTTCCAGTCTCTTTGTGAAATACGGAT
>CAZGYL010000893.1:0-2081 GCA_964529985.1 uncultured Planctomycetia bacterium
AAGACGGGCGGGATACCCGCGGCCTGCTGAAAGGTGGCTCAGGGCATCTTCCACCCGCAGTCCGGCCTTCAGCGTCGCAGCCAAATCCCGCCAAAAGACGTACCGTCCGGCCAGAGCTCCAAACATCACTCTTCACCCAAGTCGCTCTCCTCTGAGGCGATCTTCTCATAGAAGCTTACAATTTCGTCTTGAAAGGTTTCCGGAAAAGGTCTTTCCGTTTCATCCTCTACGAGCAAAAAACCTTCTTCTTCCGGCAAAAGCTCCCCTATGACCGCACTCGGGATCTCTTCTCTTTGCAGGGCTTCAAGGAGCTTGGGGGCATCTCCACGTGCAACGGCGCAAAGAAGAGAGCCGCTTGCAATCAAGCCCAGCGGGTCCAAATCAAAAGCTTCGCACAACCGCCTGCAGGCCGGCAGGACGGGCACGGACCGGCGTACCAGTCGGGCGCCGCAACCGGCTGCCTTGCCCAACTCCCACACCGCAGCAAGCAACCCGCCGTCCGTTGGATCGTGGCAGGCTCTGGGCTTGATAACATCGAAGACAACCCGCGCGGCGGGGCCGACGCAGATTCCGGGCTCATCGAGAAGTCCCACCGCCTCTTCCCTACCCGCAGCCCCGAGAACTTCAGAGCACAGGCCCGGTGCCGCCCGAGCCATTATCGCGGTTCCTTCGATCGCAACAGGCCCCGCAAGCACAAGCAAGTCCCCGGGTCTTGCGTTCGTGTTGTCAACAAGATGTGCAGGCTCGACGAATCCAAGCATTTGCCCTGAAACAAGCGGGCTTGAAATACCTTCAACGACTTCTGTGTGCCCTCCCACGATAACGCACCCCACGGTGCGGGCGGACCTGATCAGCTGTTTGAAAAACTCCCGCACGTCTTCGTCCGTCACGCCTGCGGGAAACAAGCAAATCGCTGTGAAAAACCGCGGGATGCCGCCTGTTACGTATATATCGTTCGCATTGACGGCAAGCGCGTATTGCGGCACTCGGTCCGTCGCGAAGGTTATAGGGTCGGCTGTTACAACCAGATATTGCCCTTCCGGGGGCAAAACGATCGCGGCGTCCTCACCCACAGCGGGGCCTTTGAGCACTCGGGGGTCGTCGTCAAGCCCGGCGAGAAGCTCTGCAAGCAGTGACGGCGGGATCTTTCCCACAGGCAGGACTTCCATAGCCTCCTCCTACACGAAGCACACCGGATTACGGCACCGCGTGAGGAAAATCACAAACGGCAGCTTTCCTTTCTACGGATCCCAAGCTCGTCACGCAATAGTGCCTCGTGCGATAACTACCGTCCGGTTTCGATTTTTTTTGCCGAACCGGACTCGGGGCGCCGGTTCTGCTCCCCAAAAACCGGCCGAGCCGGCGGTGCATAATACGCGGGCACCCCCTATAATGCGCGGTCAGAGGGGCCGCCGCGGTCACAAGCTTGTGTGAGCGGCAGGTTGTGCAGCCCCGCAGAACAGGTCTTTTGGAAACGAACTCAAAACGCTCAGAGAGGTGCTTCTGTGAACTGGCATCTTCTGGTCATCGACCTTCAGCCGCCCTTTGCGACGCGGATACCCGAGTGGGGTTCGATTGTAGAGCGCTCCTGCATTGCGATCGAAGCTGCGAAACGACTTCAGATCCCCATTACAGCTACAGAGCAGAACCCGGAAAAACTCGGTCCTACCGTTGAGCAGGTGACCGAAGCCCTGGCGGGCGTTCCGCGCATGCCCAAGATGACATTCAGTTGCCTACGGGATCAAGCGGTATGGCGCAGGATCGTAACGGGCGGACCCACCAATTTGTTGATCGTGGGAGTCGAGACCCATGTGTGCGTCCTCCAGACAGCACTCGATGCCCTTCGGGCTGAACCCGCTCTTCAGCCTTATATAGCCGTCGATGCAGTAGGTTCCCGCAAAACGCTGGACCGCGATACGGCTTTACGCCGTCTGGAGCGGGCGGGGGCCATCCTTACTACTGTTGAAAGTGCGTTCTTCGAGATCCTGGAGCGTGCCGGAACCGACAAGTTCCGCTCTGTTCTGCCGCTCTTCAAGTAAACTATGTAGACGTGAATGATTCGTAGAATCTTGTTGTCGTTC
>CAZGYL010000894.1:0-2080 GCA_964529985.1 uncultured Planctomycetia bacterium
GTGATCCAACGCCCGATACGCTTGACTGCAGGCGGCTTTAAAGCTGATCCGCCGGAGGCTGCACCGGGCTTTTGCACTTTTAAGCTGTCAGGGCAAAATCACCGACCAAGTTTGTGCTCTACCCGACAAAACAACAGTCGGGATCCGGCTATCTGGGGCGCCTCGAGGGGAAGGGCCAAGCGGGCCCTTACGCGAGCATTTTCGTTTCTTCGTACCGGGAACTCGACAAGCCGCTCACTCGAACAGGAAAGGAATAAACTGGACTACTCCGAACCATTCCTCGGCGCTCGTGCTCTCTGCAATTAAGAGTAGTTCGTCGATAACTTTTCCGAGGCCTGCCCCTTGGATTAGAAATCCCGGCCTCACGATTAGCAAACCGGGCATTATTTCTCCTCTCTCGACTCGCCGTTTTGCAAAATTCCTCATCGTGGCCTTATCGCGGCTTACGACTATGCGACGCTCAGCCGCTGCGAATTCTAATATTTCCGGATCTGAAGCCGTCCTAAGCCCGGCTTGCTGGACTCGGAGGACGTCGAGATTCGGTCGCCGCCGTTTCAGCCCCTGAAAAAGTGCTCGGGGAATGTCCGCATCCAGAAGGTATTTAACCATCGCCCGCGTCCCGCTCACGTCTTGCGCGCAGGAGCTTGACGCGCAGTGGATCGGGAAAGCGAGCGTCGGCGGTGCTGCGGGCAGCCTCCGACTTCCGGTGCTGCTCGCCGAGGTACGCCTTCACCTCTTGAGTGTGCCGCAGATAGTAGGTGATTACAGCATAGACGTCGTCGAGCTTAAGCGAGTCATACTCGTGTGCGATTTCCTCGGCCGAAGCGCCTTGATCAAAGAGCTCGACTACGCACTCAAGCGGAACACGAGTTCCTGAAATAAAAATGACTCCCTTTTCGTCTGCGCTAAGGGGTATCCTCTCGTTGTCTACTTGCAGCATACAATCGCTCCGTATTGCAAATGGTTACATGGCCGATAGCCATCTTCTAACTACTGATGTTAGCACCTGGGGGGAGGCGATACAATCTATGCGGCCCCGCACGTGCAGGCGGTGATCAACCTCCGCCGCCTTTTGCTCACCAAACCGGTGATCCCACGCCCGATACGCTTGACTGCAGGCGGCTTTAAAGCCGGTCCGCCGGCACCTGAAGAAGCCCTGTCGTTGCTGCAGGGCGCCCCCGCGGAGGGGCCCTCACTCGGGTCCGGGAAAAACTCGGTAGAAACTTTCTGCGTCTTGCGGTGTATATAAACAAGGGGCCTTGGTGCCCGCGGTATGGCGCGTACTTGTCTTCTTTGCATTTACCTGCCGTAGGAACAAAGTGGTTCGCTTTGCCGGGAAAGGAGGTAGAAGGTGCTCGGAGCAACACCCATATTGAGGGGTACCACCAGGCTGGCAGCCCCCGCATTCCTGGCCGCTGTTGTTGCCTGCTCCGCATTCTCTCAGACCGTACTGCTTCAAGAGGGTGATCCGTGCCAGTATTTCAAGGGCTTTGTCGCGCCCCCGCCCGATTGGACCGAGGTCGACTTTGAAGCTGAGATCCCTCCGTGGTACGAGGGCTTTACGGGAATCGGCTATGGCGACGACGACGATGCCACTGTCCTTGACGACATGGCGGATTCGTATCTTTCTGTGTTCGTGCGGATTCCTTTTGAGATCCCGGCTGGGGTCGACATGACTGTAGGGCTGCTCAAGGTCCGTTATGACGACGGCTTTGTGGCGTACCTGGACGGAATAGAGATCGCCAGGCGCGGACTGACCGGAACTCCGCCTGCTTTCAATGACCCCGCTGAGCCCCATGAGATCGCCAATGCGGTAGGATTCGACGAGAGTATCCTCGTGGAACAGTTCGGCGCCATTGCAGGCGGCCCCGGGCCGCATGTGTTGGCGGTGGAAGTCCACAACGCAACGCTCGACTCAAGCGACCTTTCCTTTGCAGCCGAGCTGCTCTGCGCTCCCTTTGTGGTTTCTTCCATTGAGCCTTCTTCCGGCCCGCTTCGAGGCGGCGGCCAGGTGACCATCGCCGGAGCAGGTTTCGACCCTGCCGACACGCCTGTTGTAGTCTTCGGCGACGTTGAGGCA
>CAZGYL010000895.1:0-2076 GCA_964529985.1 uncultured Planctomycetia bacterium
TTCCGCTCAGCGCCCAATCCAGCGCTCCCGTGGAAATCCGTTGCGCCGAGGAATTTCCCTTTGTGCGCGGCGCGGTAAACCCTTCCGACCGGGAAGTTGACATTGCCGATGCGATCTTCGTGCTTGACTATCTATTCGCGGGAGGCGAACCGCCCGGCTGCATGGACAGCGCCGATATCAACGATGACGGGATCATTGACATCGCCGATCCCATAGCCCTTTTGGCATATCTTTTTGCACAAGGCCCGCCTCCTTCAGATCCTTTTCCGGCGGCCGGCGCCGATCCGACGCCCGATGGGCTGGGTTGTAGGGAACCGCCCGCCGGCATATAAGGCCGGGGATAGTCTTACGTCCAAGCTCGCGGCATGCCCAGGCCGCTCCGGCGGGCAAGCAGGTAGAGGTGATCTATAAGGCCGGGTGAAGGAGGGAAACGTGAGCTCGCCGGGTCGCGGGTCGAGAAGGGGACGGGGATGTCAGCCTGGCGGAATCGGTGTTTTCCGGGGATTTTCTTTTTTTTTGCAATTCCTGCTTTTATTGCCGGCAGGCTGCGGTTAAGAATATGGTTGCGTGAGCAGATCGGCTTCCGAAAGTTGGAGGATCTTGACGAAGAGATTGTGCGGATTATCATGCCTGAGAAGATTGCTACCGGCGGCCCAGGTGAACTGCTTAAGTCGGCGAGAGGGCCGGAAACGCGGTCATTGAGCGAATGAAGGAGTTTCAATGAGCAAGAGAAAACGCACAAGAAAGAAAAAGAAGGCAAAGGCGAAAACCAAACAAGGGCCTTCGGAACCACCCGCAGCTGAATCCTTGCCCACGCTGCGGTCGGTGGAACCATTGCTTGCCTGCCTCGGAGGCATGGCGCATTTCAAGCAGAGCGCCGTAGAGAAAGCCCAGTGGATCATGTACGAGGCCTGGGATGCTCCGACCCCACAGCGGGCGGTGGCCTTGGCCAGAAAGGCCCTTGAAGTCTCTCCAGACTGCGCCGATGCGTATAGCCTCCTCGCTGAGTACACGGCGCGGTCGCTGAATGAAGCCATTGATCTGTACCGGAAAGGCGTCGAAGCGGGTGAACGCGCTCTCGGCAAGAAGCCGTTCGAGAAAGATGTAGGCCATTTCTGGGGAATCTTCGAAACTCGTCCTTATATGCGGGCCCGTGCAGGGCTGGCAAGGTGCTTGTGGGAGGCCGGGCGGCGTGAGGAAGCAGTCGAACACTACTGGGAGCTGCTGCGACTCAACCCCAACGACAACCAAGGCCTCCGGTATGTTCTATTGCCCAGCTTAATCGCGCTTGGCCGTGACGAAGATGCAGAGAAACTGTTCGAACAGTATGAGGACGACTGTATGGCGGTGTGGAAGTATTCGAGGGTACTGCTTGACTTCAGGAAATACGGCGACTCAACGATCGCCGAAAAATCGCTGCAAGCCGCTCTCGAGGAGAACAAATACGTGCCTTCATATCTCCTGGGCCGCAAGAAGATGCCCCGCCGTCTTCCAGATTATTACGGGTTCGGCGACGAGAATGAGGGCGTGCTCTATGCTTACGACAATATAGCTCTTTGGAAAGCTACTCCCGGAGCGCTTGAGTGGCTCGCGACCAAGGTGAAGTGAAGCAAATAACGGACCGCTGCACAATCAGAGAGCAACAATCACGTTTCCATAGGGGTGGGTCGGCCTCGGCCTACCCGGCCCGAGGCTTTGCAGGTGGACCACTTTGGTGTCGAAGCCATATTCGCGGCACAATTCAGCGAGCCGGTTGCGAACGAGATGTTCCAGGTCCTCAGGCGACATCTCAACCCGAGTGTTTACTATTAAGTCGACTTTCTTGATTGTGCCCGGTACCTCGCCACGTATGGTAACCTCTGTGTCTGTCTGGGTAAGATTGGCCACGCACCACCTTTGGCCGCCGGAAAGCAGCACCTTGACGTACCCCACGGCCGCAGATCGCACTTGGAAGGCGCCCTGCAAACCGCGCAAGAAGTCAACGGAAAATTTCAGCCGGTTTGCGTTCTTATCACGGCATGTCAGCCGGATTGGGGCATTCAGCCAGCCGGCCTGCAGTCTGGCACACGAGCGTGG
>CAZGYL010000896.1:0-2072 GCA_964529985.1 uncultured Planctomycetia bacterium
TGCCGGGCCGGAGCGGCCTATCATGAATTGGCCATTTCTACAAAAAAAGGGCTTGCCTTCCATAGGGGGCCTGGTATAATAGGGGCCCAAATGCCGGTCGGGCGGCCGCAGTGGCTTCGTATTGTGGCTCCGAGGAGAACCGGTGCGTGGGTTGGCAAAAAAACTGGTACCGAAGCCCGAAAAAGCGGCCGCCTGACAACGGCTTAAGGCGCGTTTTCTCCTTCCAAGTTGAGGGACTGTTAAGCCTCCGCACAGCTTCTGCCGTCAGGCCCTTCCCGACCCCCGAGCCTCCCACAAGCAGCCGCTTGAATTGGTGCCCCGAGATTGCGGCGGCGATAGAAAGGTTCCCCCCAGAACAGCCAAGCTTGAGTCGGCAGTGAGGCGAAGCCATACTTGATGGTGGCCTTCAACAAAGCGCCTCTAAAAGGAGGGAGGTTTCTATCGGTATATTTCTTTCCCCCTGAGCTTCAAAGCGAGAGGAGCTCATGATTCGAGTGTTGCTTAAGTCTGCGGTACTTATTCTCCTGGGCTTTTCTCTGGGCTGGCTTCTTTTTGCCCCCCGCAGGCAGGAACGGCCGCAGCCTGCGCGTCTTTTGCCCGGGGAGGTTAAGGTCAAGAAGCACAAGGCCCCCGCCCGGGCGGCACCGCCTTCCAAAGCGCCAGAAAGGAATACGCCCCGGGAGAGGTGGGACGAGCTAAGGCGCCTCATTTCAGCATTGAAGGTGCCGCCACACAACGAGGCCCCTGAGCCTATAACCGGAGAAGTCAGGACCCGGGAGGGCAACCCCCTTGCCGGTGTTATTGTGGAAGCAGAACCGAACTGGGCTCCTGATTTTGCCGATCCCACCTGGCCGCCTAGCGGTATTGAGCGTTCGGTCTTGCAATATATCGCCAAGCTTAAGTGGCATCGTGGTGCCGTGCGGAGGGTTGAAACCGGAGCCGACGGTCGTTTCCGGCTCCAGGGACTTGCCTCAGGGGTAAGCTACGACTTGAGTTTCAAGCGGGAGGGTTGGAGCTTTAGGTGCAAAGACGGACCCGAGCCTCAGGATGTTGAGCCGGGGCAGCACTTGATCGTGGTTGCGCTTGCCCTTGCTGAGGTCCGCCTCAGCGTGCTCCTTCCGGACGGAAGCGAGGCTGAGGAGGCTAAGATCAAGACGTCCGCCTGGGAGGAGGAGTACCCGATCACATGGAAGCGGGAGCAACCTGTCATAAGAGTAGAAGCCGGACGGGTGGAGATTTCAGCAATGGTACAGCTCGGCCGGGTGCGGTATTTCTCTGAGGAGCTTAAGACCGAGCTTCTTCCCGGTGCAGCCAATGAGCCTTTGGTTCTGCATGTAGAACCGCGCAGTTCCATACGCGGAAAGGTGGTTTTTCAGGATTTCTCAGGGCCTGATTTTATCCGGGTTTTCTGTATGCCGGCGCCCGGCGGCAAGAAACCTTCTCTTGAGGGTCTCGACAGGTTTCATGTGAATGCCCGGGTTGCTTCTTGCGAACGCTCCGAGGACTATACTTTTGAGTTTGCAGGTCTTACGCCGGGCGTATATTTCGTGGCGGCGGAGTTGGATTGGAACTGGTGGATAATTGCCTCAGCTATTGTGGAGGTCGGTGAGGAACCCGCCCGATGCGATCTCGTTGTGGAGTTCCCGGAACCAGGCTGTTATCTCGTGGTACGGAGTTACGGACCACACGGAGATCTTCTAAACGATACTTCTGTAGATTCTGTTTCCTGCAGCGGAACGGCGGGTGTTTACGTTGACAGCTCGGAGATACGCCAGGAGGACGGCTCCCTTTTGCTGCTTCTGAGCTACGAAGGGAAAAGGAAGGTCGATCCTCAGACGATCATGGTAGAGTTGATCATTTCAAACGACCATTACGGTACGGTATCGGTTTCAGTAAATCCGTTCCGTCAGAGTGAGCTTGAGGTCCATTTTTCATCCCCCGCGTTTCTGGCGGTCAGTGTGCAAGGAGACATCCAGCGTGTGCTGTCGAAACTGGAAGTCTCAGCCGAGGGCCTTGGTGAAACAGGCCCTGAGGGAATTAAGCCGAGCGTTCTCTCGAAATCCGTAGAACCG
>CAZGYL010000897.1:0-2070 GCA_964529985.1 uncultured Planctomycetia bacterium
TGGGAGCCGGACCGTTACTTGAGCTTTGAGGGTGAGGGGCGGAGCGGCGGCGCCTCCCGGTGAGAAATCGTTGTGGGCCGCAGGCTTTTCGGGAGATCCGATCCTCGAAGAACACGGGATCTGGACCGGCTGGCGTTTTTGGAACGCCTGAGCCGGGGAGGATCAGCCCGCAGGGAAGGAGCGGTCCGAACCCCGATTGCAAAGACGCCGGCTGTTGCACGTTACACTCGATTCCGCCAGGCTGCCGGATTGCTGATCGGTCTTGCGTTGTTCTGCCTGTTCGGATCGCTTGCAGGGTTTGTTCTTCAGTTGGTACGCCTCTTCCAGGGTGAAGTGCAGCCGTTGACCGGAGCGGCGGGTGCAGGCGCCTGGCTGATCGGCGGAGCCGCTGCCTATGGAATTCTTAAAGGAATAGGGGAACTTCTTTTTCTGCTCTCCGATATGGGCGAACTCATAAACAGCGGCGTGGAAGTATTGTGGGAAGAACGCAGCAAGGAACAAAGCCCGGAGGCCGGAGGCGGGTAGCGCAGAAGCGCTGAACGGTGAGCGCGCCTGCACCATCGTTTTGCGCCGCCTGCACGGCCTTTTCAATCGGAGAACACCGCATCAAGCTGATCTTTCGCTGATTGGGCGAAATCGGATCCTATCTGCTCTCCTACATCGTCCTCCCGCTGGGCTATCTCCTCAAACAGCTTTTCAAGCTTCTGGCTGGCTTCTTTCGCGTAAAGCCGCACCATACCGATGGTGGTTCTTTCGTCGAACACCGTGGCTAAAATGGTACGGTCGCCGACCAGCGTGAGCTGAATGCTGTCACGCTTGCCCTGGTGGAAGAGTACCGAAAACTCTTCCTCCCCCAGCAGGCGGGCCATCTCCCTGGTTGCGGCGTAACTTCCGGCCACCAGGGCAGAGATCGCCTGCATGTCGAAGTCCTCGGTATGGCCCGCTTTGGTCACCATGTACCCTTCCCTGTCGATGAGCATGTTGCACTTGGAGTCCGACAGGGTAAGGAACTCCTGGAGGACTTCGTTGATGCGGTCGATGTCGTCTTTGTAAAAGACGAGCCGCTTTTCCCGGATGTTGTCGCTGTCGGTGCTAATGGCTGACCTCCTTTGATACCTGCGCCTTCCCCTTTACTTCATGAAGGATTCGAGGACACCGGAGAAGTACAAGTACGCTCCGGCGGCCCCGAGGAGCAGCAAACCGCCGATCAGAATCCAAACGATACGCTTGTTCTTGCGCGGGCCGGCCTGCTCCTGCGGCGCCGCACCTTGTTGCGTGGCAGCACGTTCCTTCCGTCGCGCGACGCTGGAACCTGCTGCAGCGGGTGCTGTTTTGCGCTTAATGGGAGCGCGGCGTTCCACAGGCTTGACGACCGAACCCACCCGTTCCCGTACAACCGTAGAACCAGGTGCCGCGGTGCGGCCTTCAGCCGAACCCGGAGAACTTTCCGTTCCTTTCGCCCTGCCTGCAGCCACAAGGGCAGGTTCGCGTTCCCGGGCGGCGGTTTTACGCCTGACGCTTCCCGTCTGTTGCCGGTTCAGGTTCTCCAGCACCATACCGGCCAGTTTCTTAAGCGTCGGGAAAACTCCCTGCCCCGTCACTGCAGCCGCTTCAACATATGGAGCGTTATAGGGATTAAGGTGTTTCTGCAGCTCTTCAACTGGAAGTATGTCGGGCAAATCACGCTTGTTGTACTGAATGACATGAGGAATATCAGCAAGGTTGAGACCGTATTCCTGCAGGTTCTCCTGCAGGTTTTCCAAGCTCTCGATATTCTCCTCGAGTTTACAAGCGCGCGAGTCCGCCACAAAAACTATTCCATCCACTCCCTGAAGCACCAGTTTTCTGGTGGAGTTGTAGAAAACCTGGCCCGGAACGGTGTAAAGCTGGAACTTTGTTTTCATTCCCGCCACCGTTCCGAGGTTCAGGGGCAGGAAATCAAAGAACAGCGTACGGTCACCTTCAGTGGCTATACTGGTCAACTCACCACGGTGTTCGGCCGGGGCCTTCGCGTGAATGACTTCCAAATTGGTGGTCTTTCCGCTCAGGCCCGGACCGTAGTAGACGATC
>CAZGYL010000898.1:0-2067 GCA_964529985.1 uncultured Planctomycetia bacterium
TCCCAAGATCCGTGCCATGGAGTTGATCGACGAGCTTGAGCCTGAGAAACGTTGGGTTTACGCGGGGGCTGTGGGATATGTGGATTTTCACGGCAACCTTGATACGGCTATCGCCATAAGGACTCTCGTGATCAGAGCCGGGCAGGCGTGGATTCAAGCCGGCGCAGGGATCGTGGCGGATTCGATTCCCGAACGCGAGTATAAGGAAACCGTGCATAAGGCACGGGCTCTTTTCAGTGCTGTTGAGCAGGCCGAAGCAGGACTGGCCGAGGAGGCCCGGCCGTGATCATCGTTCTGGATAACTACGATTCCTTCAGTTTCAACCTGGTGCAGTACATAGGTGAGGCCGGCTGCACCGTAGAGGTGTACCGGAACGACCAGGTAACGGTTGAGGATCTCTTGGCGCGGTCGCCCTCGGGTATTGTGATTTCGCCGGGGCCCGGCCGTCCTGAAAACGCGGGCATATCGGTTCCGCTGATCAGGGCTGCGGAGGACTGCTGCCCGATATTAGGCGTTTGCCTGGGGCACCAGGCGCTCGGTTTCGCCTACGGTGCGAAGATTGTCGGCGCTCCCGAGCTTGTTCACGGGAAAGCTTCTTGGGTGCGGCACAATGGTGAAGGAATCTTTGAGGGCCTGCCGAATCCTTTTTCGGCCGGTCGCTACCACTCCCTCATCGTAGGGCGTGAGGACTTGCCTTTATGTCTCCAAATCGTGGCCGAAACAGAGAAAGACAAATTGATAATGGGGTTGAAACTGAAAGGTCGCGAGGTTTGGGGCGTGCAGTTTCACCCTGAATCGATTTTGACCGAACACGGCAAATTGCTCATTGCAAATTTCCTGGCTTTTTGCGGGATCGATCACCCGGCCCGCCGGAAAGACAACCATTGCGGCGGCCGGACCAGCGGATAGGAGGAGGGCCTTGTGATCACCGAAGCGCTCAATTTGCTGCTTTCAGGAAAAGATCTGAGTGAAACTCAGAGCGAAGAGCTCATGCACTTCATCATGGAGGGCCGGGCCACCGACGCTCAGATCGGCGCGTTGCTCGGACTCCTTGCGCGGAAAGGCCCGGCGCCTGGTGAGGTTGCAGGTTTTGTAAAAGCAATGCGCAGCAAAGCGGTGCAGGTGCCGCATGAGGGAGATGTGATGGATTTGTGCGGCACGGGCGGGGACGGTGCCGGAACCGTGAATATTTCAACTGCGTGCAGCTTTGTTGTTGCAGCGTGCGGTGTACCGGTTGCGAAACACGGCAACAGGGCTGCAACCAGCAAGAGCGGCGGGGCCGACGTGCTGCAGGCTGTCGGGCTCAGACTCGAAGCCCCGCCCCAGCGATTGGCCGAAGCACTCAGGGAGCTTGGAATCTGCTTCCTTTTCGCCCGCACCATACACCCTGCAATGCGGCACGTTGCAAAGGCAAGGAGCGAGCTTGGATTCAGGACGATCTTCAACGTCCTCGGTCCGCTTACAAATCCGCTCGGGCCGAGCTGGCAGCTTATAGGCGTATATGCGCCGCATGTTGCAGAGATTATGGCGCAAGCTCTTCTCAGTATAGGCTGCAAGCGGGCGTGGCTGGTCCACGGTGCAGAGGGACTTGACGAGGTAAGCCCCTCGGGCCCCACGGAGGTATGGGAGGTTGCCGGCGGCCGGGTCCGCTCCTTCCGGGTTGAGCCTGCAGATTTCGGCTTTGAACCGGAACCGCTCCAAGGCATACGAGGGGGGGATCCGACTTACAACGCAAAGGTCCTGCGCGAAACCCTTGCTGGCCGCGAAAGCCCTGCTCTGCGCACCACGCTTATGAATGCGGCGTGCGCCCTTGTTGTCGCAGGTAAAGCCTCCGGCCTTAAGGAAGGGGTAACCTTGGCGAGAGAGGCGGTCGCCGACGGCCGTGCCGCTGAGCTTTTGGAAGGATTGGTTCAGTTCATGGGAAGGTAGACTCGATGCCGAACGCGGGTGCAGGCCCCGGCGGGGGCAAAAATTTTTTTGACATTATAAGACCGCTTAAGCTCCGGGAAGCGGCTCAACTCGTTTCTATCAAGGAAGAGCTTGAGGAGCGGTGCATGAACGCCCCTG
>CAZGYL010000899.1:0-2062 GCA_964529985.1 uncultured Planctomycetia bacterium
CCTTACGGAGCCGGTTGCCGAGGAGCGGCGACGCAGTCCCCAATCAGCCGGCCCCGCCCTATCCATGGTCTCTGCACGTTTTTGCTCTTCGTGGCAAGAACTTGGGACCAGAAGGTAACCCAGGCTATCAATGCTCACTGTTCCAAACGGGCACTACTCCGAACCCTCTCCCCTACATACGCCTCTGACAGAACCATAAGTCCTTGCCCCAATGACCTTAGGCTGTCTGGGGCCGGCTGATTGGGGATCGTAGATATCGTGCCAAAAGATCCCGCCAGGCGCCCCGAGTCCGGTTTTGGCGAAAAGCCAAAACCGGACGGTAGTTATTGGACGAGGCACTTAGAAGCGAACGAGTGCAGTCTTCCGTCCAGGGTGGAAAGGAAGAGGCGGCTTCGCTGCACAATGAGGCCGTCAAAAACAGGCGGTGAGCTGAGGTCAAGCAGGAGCTTTCGCTCCCCGCCGTCCTTCGTGAATACGGCAAGTTTACCGCCTTTGCGCCCCTCAAAGGCTCCGAGGGGGTCTTCCGGATCAAGCAGGTCCGGCGGCCCGGCGACCACGATATGGTTCTTTGCAGCGGCCATCGCACGCACCCGTATCGGGATATTGATCTTCCAGAGTCGCCTGAGCTTGGTTCGATCCTGAGCGATAAGTTTGTAGCCATCCTTGCCCGGCGTGAAGAAATGCTTGGGGTCAAGCGCATGGATTCTATCCCACATCCTAAGCAGATAAGCCCGCTTGGAATCGAAAACGATAATGCGTGCGAAATTCTTCCGATCGCCGAAGTACCAGTAAGCGCGCTGGAAGTATGTATCGTCCAGAAAGCCGCCCAAGGCGCCGAAAGTGCCCCATTGCGCCCGGGCGCGGGTTAATTCCGGATCAATGCGCCACCCGCGCATATAGATCTCATCCCCGTCTGCAACAAGTATGTCGGCAAGAGCTCCTTCAGGCAGGCCGTAGTTTGTCTCGGCGTTTGCAGTGGACCAGCTCGGGCCCTGAAAGCGATACTTGGCGAGAATCTTGCCGTCCCGGGGTCTGAACGCAAAGACATGAAGCCCTCCGTCCAGGTGACTGGACCTGCCGGCAACGGCGTATGCGCGACCGCGCCACAAAAGAACACTGCCGTGTACCGGCCAAGCAGACGAAATATGTCCGAATGCATATACTCTGCGATCTGAGGGTGCGGCCCGGAACTTCCACACAAGGGCTCCGTCCTGCGCCCTGAGGCAGTAGATCCACCCATCGCTGGAACCGAAGAGAAGCAGTCCGTTTGTGTAACTCGGCGGCGTATCCACACAGCCGCCTGCAAGAAACTCCCACTTGACCTTTCCTTCGGAAGCGCTTACTGCAAAAACCTTCCGTTCTTCTACTGAGGCGAGGTAAACCGTATCTCCGACTGCAACGGGGGGCGAGAGTTTCGCGCCCAGCTTTATGCTCCAAATCTCCTGCAACTTCGAAGGGAGAGCGCAATCGATCGAACCGGATCGCTGCGGGTCATGACGGTAAAGCGGCCAATCGACTGCAGGATCCGCTTCTTTGCCACGCGCCTCAGCGCCGAAAGCGGGGCCGCGTTCGAAAACCGTTTCCTGCTTCAAGGGCTTTCTCCGGGAATTCCTGCGAGGGGCGAGCGCGAGGAAACCGCTTAATTTCTCTCGAATGTAGCAGCGGCAGGGGTGAGAAGGTGCGTACTGAAGTCCGTTTGCAGGCAGCATTCCCACGTGGCATGCCCCACGAACCCAGTTGTGGATCGTGTGGGGCCCGCCGCGCAGGCTTATATACTCAGTGCCCCTGCGGCTTGTAAGCACGTAATTCGGAGTTGCGGGATCTCTGTAGCAGCGGTGGTGGTGATAAGTCTTGAAAACAGAGCCTAAGGCCACCCGGCGCTTGAGCTCCCCTGTTTGAAGATCGTAACCGTTCAGAGAGGCGGGCCAGCGGCTGCGGAACCGCGGGAACCTTGCGCTTTCCAATTTCGGGCTCCAAGTCCATACGAGCCCGTTGATGACCCACACATCCTTCCATTCGTACCAGAGGTGCCCCAGAGGCGACTTGCGTTTGGTCCAAAGAA
>CAZGYL010000900.1:0-2062 GCA_964529985.1 uncultured Planctomycetia bacterium
TAATGAGTTGGAGTTTTACCTCACACCGGCTGCCATGGTCGCATTTTCAACTGCGTTATTGCGCGCAGTGATCAAAGGTATCGGCACCAAGTGCTGCGGCCTGAACAGACGGAGTGCCGACAACAGCGCTTGTTTCCACCGCCTGATAGCCATTCGGGCCGCTGATTTCCGCCTGAATACCTCCTCCGCGCATGCAAGCGGTGTCGGTCTCAATGCCGCAGCCCAAAGTTCCGTCCGCAGCGATCTTAAATATCCAAACGTCCGTGCTGCGCTCGTCATCCAACCAATCGGTATCACCGCAGACAGCGAACTGTCCGTCCGCTGTTCTTGTAATCCCGTACGCCCAGTCCTCTCCGTTGACAACCTGTCCCTCGTACAGAAAAGGCTTGTTGTAGATCTTCTGCCACCTGATCGCTCCGTTTGAATCGAGCTCAAGCACCCAAGCGTCGCGGGCAATGTCACCCATGAAGGACTCGCCGAATGAATCCGACCAGCCTACAAGCAGGTAACCTCCTGACCCGGAGGGGATAAGGTCGCGGACTCGGTCTTCACCGGCGCCCCCGTAAGTGTAGTTCCAAAGAAGGGTACCGGCGGAGTCAAGGGCCAGCACCCACCAGTCGGCATCGCCGGCACCGAAAGAAGTTGTGCTTGAGGCAATGACCCAGCCGTTCTCACCAGTCGGCGCAACAGCCCACGGCATTTCCATTCCCGTACCCCCGTAGGTTTTTTCCCAAAGGACCTCGCCGTCGGCAGCGAGCCTCAAGATCCATACATCGCGCGATCCTGCGCCGAAAGATTGCGTGTCGGCAACAACAAGGAATCCGCCGTCCGGGGTCTGAAGAACTGCACGGCCGAAATCGTGCGCATTGCCGCCGTAGGCTTTCTCCCACAATATGTTGGCTGAACGATCAAGGCGCAGCACCCATACGTCGTAACCTCCGGCGCCGAAGGATGTCGTGCGCCCTACAACGATATAACCGTTGTGCTCTCCCTGCTCCCCGAAGGTGGGCTGTATGTCCACAGCACTATCGGTTCCCTGACCTCCGAAGGTCTTTTGCCACAGGACTGAGCCTTCTTCACTAAGCTTGATGATCCATGCATCGCAGTATCGCGATCCGGTGCGGAACGAGTACGACTGACCTACAACGAGATAACCGCCGTCGGGATCCCGCCTCAGCTTCTCTGCTGCATCATTGTAGCGGCCACCAAGTGCTCGTTCCCAGAGAAGCGATCCCGAGCCGTCGACGCGCAGGATCCAAATCTGATATCCGTTCTCCGCGGTCATACTCTCCGCAGTGACCACAACACCGCCGTCGGAAGCAGGCGCGATTCCGTACGTGTGGTAATCTGTAAAGCCCCGGCCGTGTCCAAAGGATTTTGACCAGCTAAGAAGCGCGCCTGTGACCACAACGGTAAGCTGTGCCGAATCCGTATCGCCGTCCGCGTCGGTAACCGTGACGCGGGCGATGTACGTATTGGGTTCGGTATAAACATGCACCGGATTTGGCTCGGAACTTGTTGTGCCGTCACCGAAGTCCCAAGAGATCGTATAGGGAGGATCACCTCCCGATATGGTGATTGTGAATTCCACACTCAGAGGAGCAGGCCCTGAAACAGGCACAGCTTGAACTGTGACGTGCGGCTCAGGGGGTACCGTCATTGCGACGTTAACAGCAGCGGATCCGGAGGGCGATGTTATTTCCAGCTGGTGGGTGTAGGAACCAGGTACAAAACCGCTCCGCCGCACAGTAAGGTGAAGCTCAACTTCGGCGCTGGGCTCAAGCGTCCCCTGCTGCGGATTGACATTAAGCCATTGTGGAAGCTGCCCGCTTATTTCCCAGTCCAGCGACTCCTTGCGATTGTTGCGCAGAACCACGACGGCCTCTGTATCGGAATCTCCGAAGTCGATCTGCTCCGGTGTCACCGAGAGAGCCGGCAGCGGCACAAACCCTGTACCTGAAAGCGGAATGACCAATACCGGCTCATCCGGATCGTTACTTCGTATCGTAAGCGTGCCTGAGAACGAGCGAGCTTCGGGAGGTGCAAAGTAAAGCTGCATTAG
>CAZGYL010000901.1:0-2058 GCA_964529985.1 uncultured Planctomycetia bacterium
AGGCCATTGGGGGACTTATGAAACCAACTCTAGGCAACTAGAGATATTTCAAGGACAGGAGATTGCGCTCGAGCCCCTCACGATAGTTGTGGGGCGGGATAGCGCTGGGAAAACGACCGTTGCGGAAGCGTTACGTCACTTGGCCCTTTTGAGATTCCGCCGGTTGCAGGCCGGATGACTCTGAAGGAGGACGGAAACGGCGTCAGCCCGATTTCCGGGGCCCAGGAGCGGCTGCGCCCGTCGCGGGGAGCTGGATCCTCTTTCTTCGATGATTCCGCCGCGCGTACGAGTATCCGTGAAAGGTGCGCTGTTTCCGGCCATCGGGTTGGACGCGTCCTGTCAGATAGCGGCGCCCCGGGGAGCGATTTCCCACCCGTACACCATTCCGTCACGATGGACCGGGTGTATCAGTCCCTTGAATTCGGCTGCAACCCGGGGGGATAACTCGACGCAGGAGGATGCGATGGTTTCGAAAGCCTTAATCGCCAGGGCGAGTGGGTAGTCTTCGGCCTCGTATCCATAGATCAGTACAGCCTTTCTGTTGCCGAGCCGAGAGCCGCTTAGTTTCTTGCAATCGGTGACTGCGCTGCGGTGTTTTGGATAGGGTGAGAGTATGTGCATCAGGATGTTGTCGTTAGGTTTTCCGTTATCTCCGAGAATTCGGAGCATCTTCACTTCAACCGCCCACTCCCATCTTTCGTCCGAGCCTACGCAGAAATCGCACCTTTGCCGTGGCATGTCGGGGTAAGGTACGTTGATGGATATCTTCCCGGCGTGTCTTGTCGGGAAACGCTCCATCATTTCAGCCGTTACCAACTCGACCACCTGCGTTTCGGAGTGCGGCCCTATTCCGGGCCTGAAGGGCCGTTTCGTCCTGGTGCTCACCGCTCGAGGCGAGCGGGCATCAACTAGCTTGATACACTTCGCGAAGTCGTCGACGATCTCTCTGAGGGTCATGGTCACTCAGTCCTCCTGGACACGTGCGTATCTTGCTTGGTTTCGGAAGTATCGTCACTGTTGTTCCGCGATAGTCACGTCTTGTGAGGTCCGTGGAGTTCGCGTCTTGATTTGCAAAGGGAATGGCCTACGCCCCAAGTCGCCGTAGCTGCCGAAGGAAAGTCGGCAGGTCGCAGGAAAGGCACCGCTCATTCCCGACGGGTTTCTTGGTCTGGGAAACGAGGAAGCGCCGCGAGGCCTTGATGATGTCGGCTGCCTTGTTCAAGCGCGCCACGTCATCGGTTGAAGGCGATGAAGTCAACTTGACCTCGATGGCCCAGATCTCCTTCCCGAAATCCAGGACGAGATCCAGTTCGTGTTGGTCCGTGGTCCTGAAGTAATGCGCGCTGAAACTTGTGCCCTGCGAGGAAAGCTCCCCCAGCACCTGCTCGATAACGTAGCCCTCCCAGCTTGCACCGACCCAGGGCTGCGCGAGCAGCGCGCGCTCATCGGGAACGTTGAGCAGCGCGTGCACCAGGCCGCTGTCGCGCCAGTAGAGCTTGGGCCTCTTGACGAGGCGTTTTCTGATGTTTGCCTGGTACGCCGGCAGTTGCCGGAGCAAGAATGCCCCGATAAGGTAGTCAAGGTAGTTGTTGACGGTGTGGTACGAAAGCCCAAGGCTTTGCCCCACCTGGGCCGCGTTCCAGACCTGTCCGTGCAGCGCGGCCAACATCCGGAGCAGCCGGTCCGTCACCTGTGGCTTCGCAGGCAGCCCCCAGGTGGGCAGGTCGCGCTGGGCCAAGAGCGCCAAGTAGTCCAGTTGCCACTGGGGGTAGCGTTTGGGTTCGAGCACGCCGCCTTCAGGGTACCCTCCGCACAACCAGTGGCGCCTACGCGACGTTCTTGTCCTCAGCTCCGACAGCAGGAACGGTGTCAATTCGACCAGCGAGAGACGCCCCGCCAGCGATTCTGAGACGTGGATCATGAGCGAAGGAGACACGGAGCCGAGAAGCAGAAACCGCCCCCTGCGGCCGCGGACGTGATCAATTGCCCCCCGGAGACGAGTGAAGACTTCCGGCCAGGACTGGGCCTCGTCCAGGATGAGGAGTTCCTTGCCGGCCA
>CAZGYL010000902.1:0-2057 GCA_964529985.1 uncultured Planctomycetia bacterium
TGAGGCACCTGAGGTTACGGTGGTGGATACGCGCACTCTCAGGGTGGTCGTCCCGCCTGCAAACGATCCCGGAGTCGTCGCGCTTACGGTGCAAGACGACCGCGGCTCTTTTACCTTTCCTGAGGCATACCGCTACATAGGGGGAGCTTCGGTGGGCCTTGTCTTTGACGGTGGAGACCGCGCTCAGGCAGCTCCCATCGGGCAGCTCTACAGTGAAGGGACAATTGAGGTATGGTTCCGCAAGACAGGAGGATTCTTCTGGTCCCGGCTGCTTACCGTGGAAGACTCAGGCGGCACCGAGATCTTTCGAGTGGATCTGCGCGGCTCAAACCGCATCCGCGCCCGGAGCTTCATTGGAGAAAACTGGCAAAACTTAGGGGCCCGGCGGGACTTCGGTACGGACTGGCACCACTTTGCCTTCGTGTTCTCGCCTTCGGGAAGGCAGGTTTTGCTGGACGGAGACCTCCTTGCAAGCGACAGTACCGCCATGACGTGGCCCGGAGGGGCGCGGCTCATTGTCGCTTCAGGCCAGGGCTTCACCTCGGGGTTTGTCGGCGAAATCCAGTCACTGCGGTTGTGGTCCACCGCGCGTACCTGGCGGCAATTGAAGCAGTTCGCCTTTGCGGAGCTCACAGAAGAAGAAGGCCTCCAGGCTGCGTGGCCTCTTGATGAGGCAGGGGGCCAGACGGCGCGTGATTTGGGGCCTTTCTCAATCCCGCTTGTGTTGGGGGAAGGCACCCAGGTGGACGACGCAGATCCCCAGTGGGCGGCGCTGCCCGAATTTCCCGAGGTGGCAGTGACCCTTGTTGATCCCAACCGGGGTCCTCTCCAAGGTGGGCAGAGCGTGCGCATCTATGGAACGGGGTTCTCGGGACCTGCAGCACCTGAGGTCTTCTTCGGCTCGCAGGCGGCTTCCTCTGTGGCCGTAGAAAGCGCATGGGAACTTGTTGTCGAAGTTCCACCGGGTTCTGCGTACGGCTCGGTGGATGTGCGCGTCGAAACCTCCCGGGGCACTGCTGTGCTTCCTGAAGGCTACGAATACGAGATCGCCGAGGCACGCACGCTGATTGAGGAAGGTGACCTCTGGTACTATTACGTGGCTACCGAACCTCCTCCTTCCCTGTGGAATCAACCTGACTTCGATCCTGAGGAAGCAGGATGGCTTCAGGGGCCGACCGGTATCGGCTACGGCGATAACGACGACGCCACCATGGTGGACTATATGATGAATCAGGCGGTGACGCTGTACGCCTACCTGGCGTGGGATTTCCCTGGAGATCCTTCCTCGCTTCTGTACCTGCGCGCACGCATCCGTTACGACGACGGTTACGTGCTGTACCTCAACGGCGTTGAAGTGGCGCGAGCCAATGTGGCAGGCTCTCCTCCCGCCTACGACGAAGTAACGCCTACAACCCACGAGATAACAGGAGGCACAGGCCAGTTCGACGAGGAGATAGACCTGCTGCCCCAGCGCAGTCTCCTCAAAGCAGGCACCAATGTGCTTGCCTGTGAGGTGCACAACGCAGCACTTGATTCAAGCGATTTGTCTTTTTCCCTTGAACTTGTCGCAGGACCTGTTGAACCGGTGAACACCGTTCAGTTCATCCGAAGCGATGCAAACAGAGACAATCTTGTGACGGTCTCGGATGCGATATTGATCGTGTATGCGCTCTTCCTGGGAAAACCTCTTCCGTGCCTGGAGGCAGCCGACGTGGACAACAACGGCATTCTAAATGTGGCCGATGCCCTTTCGATCCTCCAATTTCTCTTTGGAGGAGGACCTCCGCCGGAGGCTCCCTATCCTGAGCCGGGGCCTGATCAGGACACCGACTCCCTCGACTGCAAAGAATAATGCCGTTGTCGAAAATGCTGTTGTCGAGATTCAAGTTCTTTGCTGGGGCGTTTTCAAATTCTTTGAGCAGGTCGTTTGTTGTTGAACTGGGCTAGGGCGCTTTGGCGGATTGGTGTGAAAAGAGCACCTCGGGCCCGCCTCGAGTTTCGGGCGAAAGGCGAGCCTGAGGCGAAAAAACTGCACATGCAGGGTTTTTACATAATGA
>CAZGYL010000903.1:0-2055 GCA_964529985.1 uncultured Planctomycetia bacterium
GAGTCCGGTTTTGGCGAAAAGCCAAAACCGGAAGGTAGTTATTGGATGAGGCACTGGTAAGGTCAGCTGCGCTCTTTTTCCTGCGAACCCGCAGCGGTCTGTTTTCTTCTTCCGCAAAAGTATGCCGCAAGGTTGGAGCGGTGCCGCCACAGCACAAGCAGTCCGAGGCCGATAAGCGCTCCTCCCAAAACGGTCCGCTCTGCGGGCGATCGCCCCGGCAAGAGAAAGAATACGACAGGCAAAAACGCGCTTGCTGCAGCCGAAGCCACACCAACCGTCCGTGTAAAAGCCAGCACCAGCAACCAAACGCCGAAGGTTACGGCGGTCTCAACAGGCACCAGAGCTGCAAGGGCCCCCGCGCCGGTAGCGACGCCTTTTCCTCCTCGGAAGCGCAGAAACGGGCTGAAAACATGTCCCAAAACCGGCGCCAAAGCAAGAGTGACTCGAGCTGCGAGAGTTGCGTGATCCGAACTTGCTGCGGGAGGGGCCAAGAACGTTACCGGGCAAAACCCCTTTGCAAAGTCAAGAAAGAAAGCCGGGAAAAAGAGCCACTTGCCGCAGACACGCGCCAGGTTCGTAGCTCCCACATTACCGCTTCCGTGCTTCCGGATATCCACCCCGCACAAATAGCCGAGAAGGAGACTGAAAGGCACGCCGCCGAGAAGATAGGCCCCGAGCGCGGTTAGCAGAATACGCGCGGCGCTCATAAGGCCCTCTCCCGGGGCGGGGGCGGTTTAATCCTCGCCCTCGTCTTTTGCCTTTTTCTTTCGGCGCAGCCAAATAAGCTGCTTTCCGGTGAGAAGATAGCGCAGGCGTCCGGGTGGATCGGCGTTCCAGTCTTCAACGTCAACCCGCGCAAGCCCGCCTTTTTTCAGTGCAATCCGCCCGCCGGGTGCTCCGATAAGCGCGGCGGCGAGCTCGCCCAGAAAAGGTTGGTGACCGACCAAGAGAATTTGATTGACGTCCGACATGTCGCGAAGCACGCTGATCAGGTCCTCCGGTTCTGCAGACGGGGCCAGCTCTTCAACCGCCTCTATTTGTCCGGTAAAGCCCAACTCATCGGCAACGATTTCAGCGGTCTGCAAGGCTCGTTTCAGAGGGCTTGAGAGTATACGGTCCGGAAAGATATCCAGCCTTCTGAAGCCGCGCCCCGCCTTTCGGAGGCGTTTGGCCCCCTTGTCCGTAAGGGCACGTTCCTCATCCCGTTCGGCCGAATCGGCAGGTTCAGCTTCGCCGTGGCGCAGAAGAAAGATACGCATGGTGTTCTCCCTTTGCTTCTTTGCAGTTCAAGACCTTCCATCTGACAGGCTTTTCGTGTAATGTCAACCCGGACTGAGCAAGAGCGCTACCGGTTCAACGCCGCGGCGGGTTCAGCCCCTCGGCCGGTTGGGTTTGACTTTGCTCTGGGAGGCTGGTTTATGCGCAGGTACGCCGTGCTTACGGCAGCAGGGCCCGACCGTACCGGCTTGGTTGCGGACCTGACGGAGTTTCTTCTCAAACACGGGGCGAATGTCGAAGACAGTCGAATGGCCGTTTTAGGCGGCGACTTTGCAGTGATACTCCTTTTTACAGCCACCGAAGAGGCGATTCGGGCTATTGAATCCGAAAAAGAACGCCTCGCTGAGAAAACAGGGCTGACGATCTTTTTGAGGCGGACGCAAGCGCGATCTCAGGCCGCCCGGGAAGGGCTTGTTTGGAATATTCACGCCGTGTCCCTTGATCACCCGGGTATTGTGCACAAGCTGGCACAAGCGGTGGCTGAGAGGGGAATGAACATCTTGGAGTTGCGATCGTGGATCTCACCTGCTCCTGTGTCGGCCGCTCCTCTCTTCAGTCTGGTAATGAAGGTGACCGTTCCGGCCGGAGCCAAGCCCTCTTCATTGCGTGAATCCCTGCGGCGTTTGGGTGATCAAATGGGTGTTGATATCGAGGTGCACCCTGAACCGTAAAACCTACTGCCTCATGCAGAAACCACTTTCACCTTCCCACAATTCGCCCGGGTAAGCCAGAGGCGCCCCGAGTCCGGTTTTGGCCAAAAGCCAAAACCGGACGGTA
>CAZGYL010000904.1:0-2049 GCA_964529985.1 uncultured Planctomycetia bacterium
CAGCTACGATCGGGAAGAACCCCAGATCGTTACGGTCGAAGCGGCCGAACTCAGGATCCTTCCCGAAGAGTAGAGCGTTCGATCTTCAGGGGCTTGTTCCTTTGTGCCGGGGCGGTTTATAGTGGAAGGGATGTTCTTTTCTTCCCTTGCAAAAAGGCCTGTCTCAAGGGAGGTGATCTATGAGACGCACAGCCTGTGCTGCAATCCTCTTCTCTTGTGTCTTTTGTGCCGTTTCGCCCGCCGGTGAAATCAACTATCAAGAAGGCGTGGTTTATGCGACCCGAGGCGACCTCAAGCTCATGCTTGACATCGCTTCTCCGAGGAGCGGCGAAATGCGGCCTGCTTTGCTTTTCATTCACGGCGGAGCTTGGATGGGAGGCAACCGCAAGGCCCACCGCTGGCTCATAAAAAAGGCCGCACAGCGTGGATTCGTCGCAGCTACGATAGACTACCGCCTCACTCCCGTCGCACCGTGGCCCGCTCAAATAGAGGATGTCAAAGACGCTTTTCTTTACCTGGTGCGTAATGCCCGGAAGCTGGGCATTGATCCCGAGCGCATCGGTGCAATCGGGGACTCGGCCGGCGGCCACTTGGCTCTGATGCTCGGACTCACACCTCCACTTGTCAAGGACGGTCCCAGGGTGCGCTGTGTTGTGAATTTCTACGGCCCTACGGATCTGCGCCCGCTTGCCGAAAAAAAAGAGGCGCAAAAAATCCTTGAAACCCTTGCGGGGGGACCTCTTAAGGAAAAGCAGCAGGTCTTAAAGGACGCCTCGCCGGTCGTGTACGTCGACCGCACGGATCCTGCGGTTCTGACTTTTCACGGAACCGCGGACCCCATAGTCCCCTTCAGTCAGGCCGAGCTGCTGCATGCAGCACTTCAAAAGGCAGGGGTTCCCAACCGCCTGGCAGCGGTTGAAGGCGGAATCCACGGCTTTCCCGGTAAGATGCCTCAGATCCTCGAACAGGTCTGGGCCTTCTTCAAGGCGTATCTCATGCCCACCGAGCTGCCGCTTCTTGCCGCCGACGATTTCGAGCAGGGAGCCGCCCGTTGGGAGCCCACCGACAGAAACGCTTGGCGGATCAAGAAGCGAAAGGGGGACGCATTTTACTCGCTTTTCAAGAGGCACAGCTCCTACAAGCCGCCTTACAGATCGCCGTACAACATATCGCTTCTGAAGGACGTCAGTGCCGGCGACTTTGTAATGGAGGTGGATCTGCGATCGACGATAAAGCCTTACGGGCACCAAGACTTGTGCCTGTTTTTCGACTATCAGAACCCTGCGCATTTTTATTACGTGCACATCGGGCGCAGGGCCGACGCTCATGCAAACTCCATCTTCATCGTGAACAAGGCCCCCCGGGTGAGCATCGCAGCGAAGCGCACCAAAGGAACCGACTGGTCGAAAGGCTGGCACCGGGCGAGAATCGTGCGCCGCGTTGCGGACGGTACAATCGAGGTTTACTTCGACGATATGGAGAAGCCCATTATGTCGGCTTCAGACAAGCATTTCCTGTGGGGACGAGTCGGCGTGGGTAGTTTCGATGATACAGGGGAGTTCGACGCCTTCCGCCTCTGGGGACTGAAAGCGCAAAAGTAGCGCGCGGCCTTAAGCCGAAGCTGCGGTTCTACGCTGAATCAAGATATGCCAGAAGGCTCCGCGCGCGCCGTTTCGAATAGCGCGGCGGAGCTCTTCGTTTTCGTTGTAATTGTGCACCGCAGCCTCCTCCGCTCCCCCGCTTACAAGAAACCTCCTATCTCCTGCAACACAACGGACCACCCATTCTCCGAAATCCTCTCCCAACTCCGACGAGAAATACCAAAGCGGCTCGAGCGCCGCTTGGTCATCCCCTTCAATGAAAGAAGAGATCCGCTCCGGGGGCCCTACCAGGTCAACCTGAAACCGCTTGGGGGCGGAGCGAATAAGCCCGGCAAGCGGGGTGCCGGGATAAATCCTTATTCCCCAGGATACGCCCACCGCGCTTAAGGGCAGATCCGCAAAAAAGGAAAGAGCGCGCTCAACGCTTTCCCTGGTCTCTCCGGGCCCG
>CAZGYL010000905.1:0-2048 GCA_964529985.1 uncultured Planctomycetia bacterium
CCCGGTCCGCCCGCTGTTTTCGGCCTACAGATCAACCTCCGACCGTATCACGCCGCCTGAAAGTCCGTCAAGGTGCCGGGCTGGGTTCTTTTCGAAGACAAAACCGCAGGTTCGCCGAAACCGGCCTAAAGTCCGCCGCCGGTATGCCGATAATATGAGAAGAGCCGGAATCCGGTTCCCGGCGCGGTACCCGGAGGAATCGCAGGGCAGGGAGCGGGCCGTCTCCTCGAACCAAAGGAGGAAAGGGCGTCTGATGGGTTTGCGGGATCTCTACTTCGTCGTTTTGAGCGCCCTCGCAGCCTTGCTTGTTTGGCTGTGGGTGGTGGAGCCCCGCGTGCGGGCCAATGAAGTGACGCGCGCGCGCCTCAAGGCTGTAGCCGATGAGACTCGAGTAATAACTGAAGACGCTTTGCTTGCGGGCGCACGTGCCCGCGCTTTGAAGGAAGGAGACCCGTTTTTTGTTACGGCAGCTCTGAGGTGGTATTGGGAGCTGCAGGGCCGGCCCTGGCGGGAGGCGGCGGAGGAAGGAGATCATGCCGGACATTCTGAGTCAAGAGGAAGTTGACTCCCTCCTTGAGCTGGTCAACGACGAGGAGGAGCAGGCGCAGGACCAAGGCGGCTCCGAGAGCGGGCCGCAGGGGCCGGGGGTTCCCGCCGCCGGAGGGGGCGAGGAAAAGCCCGGTGAAGGGCCTTCTCCAGGACCTCCGTTCCAAATCTACGATTTCAAGCGCCCAGAGCGGGTCTCCAAAGAGCAGGTAACGGCGCTCGAAGCGCTCCACGAGGCTTTCGCCCGCAACGTAAGCGCTTCGCTTTCAGGCTACTTGCGCACAATAGTCGAAGTGCGGCTCATCTCTGTTGAGCAATTCACTTATGCCGAATTCACAATGTCCCTTCCGAGCCCCACCAGCTTCAACCTGCTGAGTTGCGAGCCCCTGGAAGGGAATATGATCCTTGAGATAAATCCCTCGATCCTCTTTCCGATCATTGACCGGCTCCTTGGGGGCGGCAAGAGCGAGCCCTACATACCGGACCGGCCGTTCACAAACATAGAGCAGGGGCTTGTCAATTCGATTCTGCAAAGAATCCTCGAGCAGCTCAACGAGACCTGGGAGAATATCCGCAAGATTGAATTCAAGGCGATCCAAAGCGAATCAAATCCCTTCCTCATGCAGATAGTCGCTCCCAATGAACCTATCGTGCTCTTGAGCTTCGAAATCTTGATGGGCGAACATTCCGGCATGATAAATCTTTGCATTCCGTTCAAGGTGATCGAACCGATCATGCCCGAGTTCTCCCAGAGTAACTGGTTTGTTGCAAGCAGGTCCAAAGCCACCGACGAAAGCCGCCGGAACATCCTCGGTAATATCGCTACTGCGGTTTTGAATGTCTCAGGTGTTTTGGCGGAGACAAAGATTTCTCTGGGAGACATCCTGACACTTAAGCCCGGAGACCTTATCGATACCGGAAAACCCGTAACAAAGCCTCTTACCTTACGGATCGAAGGCAAGAGTAAATTCCGGGGCAGGGCCTGCCGCTACAAAGGTAAAGTGGCTTTTCAGGTGACCGGCATAGCCAACCCGCTCGACCCTGTCGCATGATTCGCGGATCCGCCCTGCCGGCCGCGTCGATTCACAAACCTTTCGGCCCTTTACCGGGTATGACGGGCAGGTTTATTCTCTTCCCCACCGGCAACGCCCTCGGATCAAGGCCGGGGTTGGCTGCAAGTATCTCCTTAATAATGGGCATTGAAGGATCGCCGTACAGGGTCTTTGCGATCTCCCAGAGCGTATCGCCTCGCTTGATCATGTAGTATTTGACAGAGCCTATGGGAGCTGCCGGCGTTTGCGCTTGCTGGGGCTCTGCTGTTACGGGAAGAAGAATCGTCTGCCCGACCTTGAGCCTTTCGCCTTGTCTGCCGAGTGTGGGGTTGACTCTGAGAATGTCTCTCCATTTCCTGCCGTCGCCGAGACGCTCGACCGCTATGGTCCACAAACAGTCGCCGGGTTTGACTGTGTAGTGCTCGTACCGAGGCTTGGGCGGCGGGGGAG
>CAZGYL010000906.1:0-2046 GCA_964529985.1 uncultured Planctomycetia bacterium
AGGTATCCGAGGATCGCGATCGGATCGGCAATGTTTATCGCTCCGTCGTCGTTCGCATCGGCCGCATCCCTGCACGGAGGATCCGCTTCGCCTCCAAAGAGCGTTCCGAGCAAAGCGATCGGATCGGCGATATTAAGCGTACCGTCCGCGTTGATATCTCCGCGCTTGAAAGTCGTTTCGCCGGGTTGCTCGGATTCCAGCACCAGAACGGCGTTTGCAAAAACGCCGTGATCACATGCGATCGTGCCGTTGAAAGCCCCGACGGCGAGTGTGAAGTACTTTGCTTCAGGAGGTATCGCAAGCTCCATGGGAGCTCCGGTGTTCGCAGTCACTCCCGCTCCGTCGCCGTTGTTCACAGCGAAATCTATGATATCGACATCGTCGCTTACGATTGCATAGAGGCTTATTGCCGCAGACGTACACTGGTCGGCTCCGGCAAAGCAGGTGAACAAAACCGGATCGCCGAGATCACTTCGAATGGCATCGAGATCGAAAGTGATGCCTGCTGCAGCGTGAATGGCCACGCAGTTGGTCCACGTGTTGGTGCCTCCGGCCCAGATCTCGAAAATCCCCTTGTCCACGTCATGGGTGGCGTCTTTGAGGATGTAGCCGTAGGTATTGAAGAGATCCATGGGGTCGAACGCAAAGATAGGGCCGTCGATACCCAGAGCGGTGATAGGCATCTCGCCGCCGGGCGCTGTAACCTGGTCGATTATGAAGACCGAATCCACATAAGGAGCTTGATCATCAGTCACCTCTTGGGGATTATCTCCGGTGTTCGTTACATCCGCATTCAGGTAAGCTGTTTGCAGGATGCCTGTATCCGGGTCAATGCCTATCACCTGCGGATCCGCCGTTCCCGTACCGTCGCCTCCGGCGACCATGTCGCTGAGGATAAGCGCATTCTTCACCACGGTGCAGCAGACGGGCTGGCCGCTTGAGTTTATCACGCAAAGCTCATTGAAACCCTGCACAAGATCGCCTGCGGCGACTGTTACACTCGTTGCAGTGCCCGGAACCTTCGCCACCTCCTGTCCGTTGTTGAGAATGCTGATATCAACCGACGAATCTGCGAATGGGTGATTGTCCCAAGTCAGCTCGACGCTGCCGTCCGGCTTCTCAGTGCAAGTAAGATTGGTAACGCGCGTATCGCAGCCGAGTGCGATTTTGCTGTGCCCTTGTATGCGTTCGTCACCCACAGTGCCGTTGAATTGCAGATTCCCTTCGCGAATGTTCACCGTATAGCTCAGTCCGTCGGCCACCTGCCCGCGCGTGGTGTCCCATGTTATACGCGCACCTATGGGATCCCAAACGCAGGGATTCGCAGTAGGATCGAAGTCCGGGGTGGTGCAAACCGTTATGCCGGGTGCAGGCTCTCCCGTGCCTGGGTCGAAGAAGCCGAGCCTGAAGCCGTGACCGCCGCCTCCCTGAAACACCTTGACCATTATCATGTGCAGCCCGGCCTCAAGGCCGTCCAGAAGCGGAACCTCGTCCTGGCAGCCCGTACCCCAGCCGCGTGCAATATCGTTTATCCAGACTTCCTCTCCGTCGATCAACACCTGCACCGCATCATCGCTGCCCACACAGAGATTGACCGGATCCAAATCAGCCTCGACGTGAACGTAGGTAACCGCATAGGCCATAGAGTTGTTGGCGGCACGCCCGTAGTGATCGTTGATAAGATCGATCGTATCGGTTGCAGGATTCAAGTAGAAATTCCAAGTGGGTACTCCACCCGGGTTGAGCGGATCCTCGATCACAAGGCCAGTACTTGCAGCTACTCCGTAATCCGTATTCACCGTATCGCCTGCTTTCGGTTGTACGGTAAACTCGGTTACGTCACCCCCGTCGGTGAGGTAATCCTGGCGAATGTTGTCCTGGCCCGGCGCGGCGCCTCCACCTTGGGCATACGGTCCGAGAATAAGCCAGGCGTTGATATAGCCGTTGGGCGAAATACCGGTGGGATAAACATTCTCAACCTGTCCGCCTTGGGAGGCTGTGACATCGTCCTTCGTGACAGGGCCTAAGATTTCTTCTATAACCGTA
>CAZGYL010000907.1:0-2042 GCA_964529985.1 uncultured Planctomycetia bacterium
TCAGAGAACGCAGGATCGGTGGTGAGGGAAGCGGCGCCTCCCGCGCGGTGACGCACCAGGCTGCTGCAAACACCCACTTTTCCGGAACCACGCCGCGTTCCCGATCCGATCCCCGGGGCGGATTTGCAGTAAGCGGATTTGCGTGAGATAGTACTTTGAGGGCCGGTGCGGCTTGAAAGGAGGCGGAAAGCCCGCGGTTTTTTCCTCAGAGGCGACGCAGATGAGCACAGAGGCAGGCAGCGCCCGCAGCCAAGTAAACCTGCTGAGCTCAAGAAGCCTCTTTTGGACGGCGCTCTTGGGTTTTGCAGCTTTGGCCTCAGGGTACCTCGTGGCGCGCGAGAAAGTCCTCCTGCTTGCTGCACTGCTTTGTGCGGTAGCCTATACCGTTTTGCTGATTCAGAGCCCGCGGTCGGCTTTTCTCTTTTGGCTCCTTTTGGCACCGGTGGGGGAGCGCTTGGTGCGGTTTCCAATGGAAGAAGCCCTCATTACCTTTGACCGCCTGGGCATAGGAATCGTGTTTTTTTACCTGCTCTTCCGGGTGTTGATTACAAAACGAAAGGACCTCCTGCCGGTTCAGACCCCGGAGAAAACCATGGTCCTGTTCGGGGGGTGGGTGCTTACCTCTTCCATTCTCTTCTCAAAGGCCGGCCTGGGCGCCATCCGCTATGCAACCGATACTCTGCTCCTTTCGTTCATGGCCTACTATACGGCCAAGAATCTCTTTCGTACTGAAAAGGAGTTCAACACTCTGACCGCCGTGCTCGCATGCGTCGCGTTGTACCTTTGCGCAATGGGGCTTTTCGAATGGGCGACACATTATGATCTGATCCCTTACAAGATTCGGATGACGATAGCCGGATTCGCCGTAAAATCAAACGGTCCTTTCAGACACCACTACGCATTTGCGCTGGTTCAGATCGTTCTCTTCTTTGTGCTCGTTCACCGCGCCGTGATGGCCGAGTGGAGAACAGCGGGCGGCAAAGCCCCTACACGCCTTTTTTACGGCGCCGCGTTCTTAGGTCTTGCCTTAAACATTTACTCCAACTTATCCCGCGGCCGCTGGCTCGGCTTTCTTGCCGGGCTTTCACTTTGGTCGTTCCTCCACCGATCGCCGGGCCGCGGGAGGCTCCTCAAGGTGGGTTCGGTTCTCTTTGTCATCGCCTCTTGTGTTGTTGGCTTTATGTACCTCAAGCAGACTCAGCTTTTCAAACAGCGTATAGAGAACCGCGAGAACGTCTACGCGCGCCTTGCCGCGTGGAACGCAGTTGTGGACCAGGTCAAAGCACACCCGATCCTAGGCGTCGGTTACAGAAACCTCCAAGACATTCTTGAGCGAAAACGCACGCTTTATAAGTACCGCGGGGTTAAGGGACTTGAAAGCTCCCACAACTCATACCTGCAATTTCTTGCTGAGTTGGGGCTCATCGGTTTTTCACTGCTTGCTCTAATGCTCTGGTCGCTCCTGCGAATGTGCTTGTCTTACAGAGCCCTTGCACACGCCACGCTTCTTGACCGGGCTTGGCAGGCGTGCATATTGAGTATATTCGTCGGATTTCTGCTGCCTGCCTTTTTCGCCAACACGCTTTACTCGATCGAGTACCCCAACAAGCTTTTCTTCACCGTTTTGGGCGCCACGGCAGGCCGCCTCTGGGCCCTGAAAACGGAAGGTGCGGCGGAAAAGGCTGTCCGAGCGTCTCCCGTTGCCTGAAGGCGGCTTTAAGGCTTGCCGGTTGCTCCGGCCTTTTGGGTCCGCGGCCAACGCTCGAGCGCTTCAAGCACGTCGGCCAAAGTGAGAAGCACATAGGAGGTCGTCACCTCAGGGATGCTTTCCCACCACCTATCGGCGGTGTTAACCCAAAGACCATCAGGCCTTTGGAGTGAAAGGAGCTTCAGGCCCAGATCCACCGCCCACCTTCGCTTGCCTTTCGGCGTAGGCACCTCAGGTTCCCCCCAAAGGAGAAGGGCCTTAGCCATAGTGCGGTAGTAATAATAAAGCCCCTGCTTGCCGCTGTCAGGGTCCCCTGGAACCGCCATTCCAGGGT
>CAZGYL010000908.1:0-2037 GCA_964529985.1 uncultured Planctomycetia bacterium
ACCACGCGCCCCGCGAGGGGCTGCACGGCGAACCTGTTGCCGCTACGAACGGCCAGGCGCACCGAACGGCGGAACGACTCGATGAACTTGGAGAGCGGCGGGTTGGAGAGCTGCGGCTACTCCAGGCTCGGCTCCGCCTCCGGCCGGCCTTGCGGTGCATCTTCGAGCGCGAGAACTGCCCGAAGGCGCTCTTGGCTTTGACGGTGTTCCCCAGCGCCGCCAGCGCCAGGTCCTTCTTGTACCCGGGCAGCTTCTGGATGTTGGCCCAGACCTGGTCCAGCCACCGCAGCACGGGCTTGGTGTAGTAGTAGCCATGGAAGTGGTCCACGATGCAGGTCCCCGCGTCCGGGTCCGGCGCGAGGATTCCTTCCACGTCCTCCTCGGTGAGCTTCTCGTGGGAGTTCTCGACTCGTTCTCCGTCTCCTCCCAGATGGCCCTGGAGGCCATGGTTCCGGCGGCCTGTGCGGTTTGCGCCGGTCGGACGGTCGTCCCGCCCACGGGTCGAGGCCCGCAGGACAGGCCGAGGGCCCTGTCACTGTGATACCTAACCGGAGGTCTTCTGAAAGTGTCAGAAGGCAAATCAGGGAGCGTTCGTTAAAAAACCGGGCTTGACACGACTTTCGTCTTGCCTTAGAGTTTTAAGCATGCCGAAATTACACGACCCGAGAGGTGAAAAATGACATTGACCGATACGTTGACAGCCAGTTTGGAGGACTACCTGGAGGCCATCTTTCATATCATCGGCGAGAAACAGGCGGTAAGGCCCAAGGATATCGCCAAACGTCTTAAAGTCAGCAACTCGTCGGTTACAGGTGCGCTTCGTTCCCTGGCCGATAAGGGACTGATCAACTACGCCCCCTATGATGTGATTTCCCTGACCCCTTCCGGGGAAACGGCCGCCAGGGATGTGGTCCGCCGCCATGAAGTTCTACGCGATTTTTTCGTCAAGGTTCTCGCTGTGGAAGAGCTGGATGCAGACAAGGCGGCCTGCCGGATGGAGCATTCGATACCCAAGGTTATCTTGGAACGGCTCATCCAGTTTGCCGAGTTCGTTAAGGTCTGCCCGCGCGCCGGTTCCAAATGGATCGTAGGATTCAGCTACTACTGTGATCAGGGCGACACGATAGAGAACTGTGAGAAATGTATATCCGTTGCCCTTGAAGAAGTGAGGCAACGTAGGCAGCAAGGAGGTCGGAAGGCAATGACAACAGCTAAGTTGAAGGATTTGAAACCGGGCCAGAAAGGCAAGGTGCTCAAAATCAATGTCCGTGGCGAGACGAACAAACGGATCGTCGAGATGGGAGTCACCCCCGGAGCTGTCGTTGAAGTGGAGCGCGTAGCCCCGCTCGGCGACCCTATTGATATCAAGGTGAAAGGCTATCATCTCTCTCTGCGGAAAGACGAGGCCGAGGGGATCGAGATTGAAGAGCTGTAGGTGCCGGTCAAATCTGGTTCAGAGGCAATGGCAATGCCGTTAGCAATCGTACAACCAGGCAGGGGGGTACGGCTCATTGCCGTTGATGCGGGCCACGCGCTCCGGGGCAGGTTGGCCGCCATGGGACTGGTGCCGGGCGTGGAAATCGAAGTGCTCCGGAATTCCATGCATGGACCGCTTCTTGTAAAGGTAAAGGGCAGTCGGATAATGCTGGGGCGTGGAATGTCCCAGAAGATCATAGTCACGTAATTTTTTTGCAACGGAGTTTCGGTATGCCTAAAAATATACGGTATAGCAAAGATGCTCCTTGAACAGAGGACAGGAGGAGAAGAAAAGACATGAAACCCAAGATAGTAGTGGCCCTTGCGGGCAACCCAAACTCCGGGAAGACCACCATATTCAACGAGTTAACCGGCGCTCGTCAGCATGTCGGGAATTATCCTGGTGTGACGGTGGAGCGCAAAGAAGGTTTCCGCGGTTATGACGATATGGAACTACAAATCGTCGACCTGCCCGGGACATACAGCCTGACCGCCTATTCTGCCGAGGAATTGGTCGCCAGGAACTTCATCATCGACGAAAAGCCAGATGTCGTTGTCGAT
>CAZGYL010000909.1:0-2035 GCA_964529985.1 uncultured Planctomycetia bacterium
TTACTTCGGTTCTTCAGCGGAGAACAAGATCGTAGCTCTGCGGGCGGACACAGGCGGAATAGTCTGGGAATTCCTGACCGACGGCCCCGTACGCCTGGCACCTACCGTTTGGGAAGAAAAAATCTACGCGGGCAGCGATGACGGAGTGGTGTACTGCCTCGACGCTCATACCGGAACCCTGCTTTGGCGATTCAAGGCCGCGCCTGCAGGTGACTTGGTCTTGGGGCACGGGCGATTGATATCGCTTTGGCCGGTCAGAACAGGGGTCGTGGTCTCAGAGGGGGTGGCTTATTTCGGCGCAGGAGTTTTTCCTGCAGAGGGGCTCTGCTTGTATGCGGCGGACGCGCGTACGGGAAAACTCTTATGGAAGAACGACACCTACGGCAACGGCGGGACCGGAACCGTATCACCCCAGGGTTACTTGATAGTCTCGGAAGATAAGATCTTCGTTCCTTCAGGCAGAGCAATGCCTGCGGCTTTCGATAAGCGCACCGGCCGATTCCTTTTCCACCGCAATTTCAGTTGGCGCGCTATCGGTCTTTTCGGCGGTACCTATGCATTGCTTGCCGGCGACCTGCTGCTCACCGGCACCGAGCAAATATTGGGAGTCCGCCAAAAAGACGGCGGTCTTGTTTTCACCTATCCGGCGCGCCGAGTCGTTCTGTCACCCGATACGGTCTATTTGCTTACCGGTAAGGAATGCATCGCCTACCGCCGCAAGCGGTGGACCGACATTGTGACCGGTATTCAATCGCTGAAGCTTCAAGTGCGCAATCAGAGGAGGCGTGTGAACTCCCTGAGGGAGCAAGTACGCAGAAACAAGAGCTTGGCGAAACGCCTTCAAAATGAGATACAGCTTCTGAACCGGCTCCAAGCGGACTTCAAGACCGCAGAGGCGGAGCTGAAGAATTCAGCAAGGTGGAGGAGACCTTGTACGCTTACCGACAGCCTGATACTTGCAGGAAAAACTCTCTTTGCAGGCGGGCCCGGACGCGTGGTGGCTTTCGATGCCGAAAGCGGAAGGACCGTATGGACCGGTGAGGTCGAGGGAACAGCCCGCGGTCTTGCGGTTTCCGATGCGAAGCTTTTTGTAAGCACCGACACCGGAAGTATCTATTGTTTCGGTTCTCAAGAGGGCGGGCGTACCGTTACGATTGAGCCTGAAAAAGTTCCGAATCCTTTCCCGCCTTCGGACTCGAGCGGATTTTACCGAAAAACCGCCGAGCGGATCTTGAACGCTGCAGGCCAAGATCGTGGATTCTGCCTTCTGGCCGGAGGATCCGGCCCTCTTGCATATGAGCTGGCCCGGCATAGCAAACTGCGTGTTTACCTTTGTACAGAGGATATCGAGCTTGCCCGGCGGCTTCGTAAAGTTTTCAACAGTGCTGCATTTTACGGAGAACGTTTGGGGATTCTGCAGGGAAAAGCAAGAGACCTTAAGCTCCCGCCCTATTTTGCCAATCTACTTATCTTTGCGGCGGATCTCGCACCTGTAGAGCTTCCGAATCCCCGGCTTGTTTTCAAGCTGCTTAAGCCTTGCGGCGGTGCGGCCTTCATCGGCCGCGCGCCCGGTGATCCCGCCGGCCCTTTGAGCCGCGAACTGCTCGAGAATTACGTCGAGAGATACCGGGACTTCCTCAAGGCGCGCGGTGAAACGGAAACCGAAGTACGGCTTGAAAACTCGTGGATCATTATCAAGCGGGGACGGCTCCCGGGTGCCGGAAGCTGGACTCACCAGTATGCTGATCCGGGAAACACGGCGGCAAGCAACGATCGTCTTGTCCGTGGAAATTTAGGTGTAAGCTGGTTCGGTGATCCAGGCCCGGCTGAGATGCCGAACCGCCATGCCTCGGCTGCCGCTCCTCTTGCTGTGAACGGCAAGTTGTACGTTCAGGGCGTCAACCTGATTATGGCCTACGATGCTTACAACGGAGTTCAGCTCTGGAAACGCCGGATTCAAGGCGCCTTGAGAACTCACCTGAAGGTGGAATGCAGCAACCTGGCTGCCGACGATCGGTTCTTGTACGTCGCTGTG
>CAZGYL010000910.1:0-2032 GCA_964529985.1 uncultured Planctomycetia bacterium
AAAGGCTTTCGAACCTCCACCTGGAAAGCGGCAAATACTTGCTTCAAGGCTGCATCTATGCGGTTCTGGAGAGCCTGGCGAAGGACGATCAGGGACGTAAGATCCTAATCGAACGCCTGCTTGATCCCAATGTCAGTCAAAGGACGGCCTTGATATACCTTGGGGCTCTCAGAAGCGCAGTCCCGGAAAAACTCAGCGCAGCGTTTTATGCTGCATTGATTGCAAGCCCTATAGTTACCTGCGGGAATAAAACCATATTTGAGGCACTTGAGAAGCGAAACGGGGTGTCCCTTATTCTAAAGAGCGGGAATCCTGAGATCGTGCTTCCTAAAGCCGTCTGCTACTTCTCAAGAAAATATCGCTGGGTGGATGAACTGAAAAAAGCCCCTGCGGCATGGGCCCCGGTTCTTCTTGCTGCAGGGAAGATAGCTCGGTCGAAAGGGAATGCAAAACTTTTCGGGGAATCGGCGGACCCGCTCGCACAGCTCTTCAGCATGGCCCTTGTAAACGACGGCGCCGTCCCTTCGTTCGTAAGCTGGATCACTTCGGATCCGCGTTTTGTAGACTATCTGCAAAGCTTCCAATTACAGCGATTCCTGAGAATCCGTCCCTCGCGCGCCTTTGCGGAAGCCATGGCGGAGCTTCTTGATTCCAAGGACCCTTGCGTTCTTGCCTTTGCCCTTGAGAGGCTCTCGGCGGCGCCGCCAACCGGTAGGCCGGACCTTTTGGTGAAGCTGAAGAGACTCCTGGGAAGCCGAGTGGATCCTCACCTGCATGAGTTTGTTGTATATGCGCTCTTGCAGGTTGCAAAGGTGGAGAAGGAGAAGGTGAGCGAGGTGGGAAGGATCCTTCTTGAGGACTTTTCCCGTACGAAGGACCGGAAATTCCCGAAGGAGTTGTACTTGAGGGAATCGCCTCTTTCGAAAGATCCGTGGTTGAAATTCGGTACCGTTAACCGTGTGAAACGTTACAGGCGTCCTGAAGATCTGAAGCCTTGGTCCGACTTTTGCCTGCGATGGGTTTTCAAGCAAGTTCCGCAGGAGACAGTTTTTTCTCTGGCACAGTCGATTTTTTCGGCAGAAGTGCCAGGCGGAGACAAGGAAGAATTCTATCTCTATTTGCTTGAGCATGTGGGGGAGAGGGCGAGGGCGGCGCAGCTTGCCCGGGATCTCACCTCAAACAGATTTAAGGATCCCCGGAGCGTAATCCGCGCACTTAAACTCCTTAGGGATTCCGTGGGGGCGGTCCGAGATATGGTTATGAAAGGCGTCCTGGGAGATCGCTTTGCCGCTTACATGAGGAGTGTCGCATTGGACCGATCAGGCGGGATTCCTTTTGAACTTCGGTACTTTGCCATGAAGCTTTACTCCGAGCACAAGAAGCACAACTGGTACAAGTGGTTCGACTGGAAGACATTCGTTGCAGGTAGCGACCCGTTTGTAAAGTACCTTCTTGGGAAGGGTATGTTGGACGCTTTGATAGGGAAGGAATCTCCCCTTACAGAGAAAGAGAAGGAGCTTCTTGTCCGGGCGGGACTTAAAAGCGCTTTTCCTGTGATTCGCCTTTGGTCCGTAAGTGTGATGCCGCATGACGCCGAGAAGAGAGCGGTCGTGGAGGAGATTCTGAAAGACGCCGAGAAGCTCTTTGCAGAGGCTGAGGAAGTGCCGCCTCAGGTCGTGCTTGGTCTATGGCGGTTACGTACCATGGGGCCGAAAGTACGAAAGAAAGTCGTAGAGATCGTCGCCTATATGATTCGCGGAGGCCTGGTATTTCCGGAGCCGTGGTTGGTCAAAGAGTTGGAGAGGGGGAGCCCTGAGGATTGCGCGGCGGTTGCCGCCGCCGCTTTTGAGAGCACCGGTCTTTGGTGGCCCGCGGCTGTTGTAAAAAGCGAAAAGCTCTTTCTTGCGATAAGGGATTTTCCAAAGGCGTTGCGCAGGATCTTCACCGGAGCGGACTACCAGGTCAGGAAGCGGGCGCTTGACTTCATACTTAAAACAAACGATGTGAGGGTGGCTCCGGCACTTGCTTTCTT
>CAZGYL010000911.1:0-2027 GCA_964529985.1 uncultured Planctomycetia bacterium
ATCCCCCCCTCCCGTCCCCCCCTTTCGGGGGAAGGGGGGGATGCGCCCGCTAATGGCGGCACCCAGCGTCCAAGGGGTGTCTACGAATTACGCACGGTCATATAGATTCTTACGCGGTTCCCCAAGGAGTTCGTCTTCTCGCGTCTTTCCTCTGAGCAAGCATTCCGCACCCTTTAGATTCTAAAAGAGGGGGGATGCGCCCGCTAATGCAGGCACCCAGCAGCCAAAGGGTGTCTACGAATCTTGCATACTTTTGTACTCCGGTTCCGGCAGCAAAACCGTTACGGCACGCAAAGCAAGCGGCGTTCCTGAAGGAAGAGCGGAGACGCGGAAATCGGCCCCGTCATTCTGCCTACCGCTGAAAAGGGCTTCTTTAAGCTGGAAAAAGATCGTTTTCCACGTTCCGGATCCTTCAAGCTTCAAAGGTGGGCACGGGGTATAAGGACCGCCCGCTCCGTCATACTCAAGAAGAATCTGCGAGCCTCCCGGCCTGTCATATATCTCCAGTGTCACAGTTGCGTTTCGGGGCCGGCCGCGCGGGTGCGCTCCCGTATCAAGCCGGAAATACGCATACCTGCTTCGCTTTCGAATATCGGTCTCATAGCAGCTCACCCCGGCGTAGGCAGCACGCTTCAGAGCACCATCGGGTACGTTGGCTCGTATTCGGATCAGCCCGGATTCTTTGACACTGCGTTCCATGCGAAGGTAAGCGCACCGCCAAGGTCCCCAGGCACCGATCGAGCCCACCACCTGCTGCCCGTTACGCAGAAGGAAGGCAGGCTGGAAAAGGTAACGGCGTTCAGGGTCAAGGGAGATCCTTGCGCGTAACAAACCCTCCATCTGAATACACCGAACAGGAACCCAGCTACGCCCGCCATCGGCGCTCAGGCACAAAGAAACCTCTGTAACTGATTCCCCGTTCTTCACTCGAGCTTCCCAGATAAGAGATTCTTGTTCTCGTGCGATCCTGACGTCGCGCACATAAGGGCGATTGATTACAGGGACCGCGATTCGGCTCAGCCGGCGTAAATTGAGAAAGCTCAAGCCCGGTAAGTCTTCAAGTCGGTCCGCCCGTCTTGATTCCTCCTCGCGCTGGAGTGTGAGAGTATAGGCAAGGTGTTCGAAATGCTGGCCGGCCCGCAGGGCCCGCGCAGCGGCGATAGTTGTCACACGGGGATTGAACATACACGCCATATCGCCGTCGTCTGAGAGAATCACAGGTTTGCCCGATTCCTGACTCCGCCTGAGGGCCCAGCGTACGTGGGGTTCGCTCCCTGCGCGGTGCATTGAAAAGAGATCGATATTCGGGTCGTTGTAATCTCCGTTCGCAGAGACGAGCTTGCTGCCGAGTTTGCCGCGAAGTTCCTCTTTCAGGATCCCTGCAGCCCATTTATGCCACTGAGCAAGCGGTCCCAGCTCGGGGACAGGCTCGTTCATGATCTCGTAAATTACATTTTTGCATGTCCCGAGGGTGCGGACCACTTTCCGCATCAAGGCCGCGTGTATTCGCGCTCCTTCGCCGCTTGTCACGCAAAAAAGAGGATAGGACCTGCCGCGTGTGGAAAAAAGTCCGTTTAGGTTGTTCCGCATGTTGTACGGGTTATTGTCCCAACCACGTTTATCACCGGCCGCAAGGCCGCAGCGGTCGAATATGCAGACCTGACAAATGATACCCAGCTCTTCCGCTTCTTTTACCACGCGCTTGAGTCGCTCGAAAAACCTGTCGTCGAAACGCTTCAGATCGTAATGCTTCCCCACTTTAGCAAACGGCAGGAGGTTCGGTCCCGGATAAACCGGCCAAGGCAGCGTTACAAAGAAACGCGTCAGGGTGATATTGTGAGCCGCGAGGATTCGAAGAAAGCTTGAGAAATCAAACGAGCGGTCGGCTACGAGTCCGTAGTAGGAGAACCCCACAAGACGCACAGGCCTGCCGTCCCAAAAAAGCCGGCGCCCTTCTCTGCTCAGGCCCGGCGCCGCCCCGCTCCCAGCCCATGCGGCTGCAAGAACAAGAAGAGCGGCTGCGATCT
>CAZGYL010000912.1:0-2026 GCA_964529985.1 uncultured Planctomycetia bacterium
GTAGCGGAGCGTGGCCAGAATGTGCTCGCGCTCAACCTCTTGGACAGGCTTGCCCACAAGGGCGGAAGGATCCAAGCGCTTGGAGACTGTAATCCTCTCACCCCCGAGCGCCAGAAGCTCAGGGCCGATAATATCGCCGTCAGCAAGCAGGTAAGCTCTTTCTATGAGGTTCTCAAGCTCCCTCACATTGCCCGGCCAACTGTAGTTGAAAAGGGCCTGAAGCGCCTCCTGGGACAGGCGCTTGGGAGGGCCACCGTTGCTTTTTTCAGCCTTCTTCAGAAAGTGCTCAACAAGGAGCGGTATGTCCTCTTTGCGCTCCCGAAGCGGTGGAATCTCAACGACCAGCTTGTTAAGCCGGAAATAGAGGTCTTCGCGGAATTTCCCCGAGGCCACCTCCCGCTCGAGGTTGCGATTCGTCGTTGCAACAACCCGCACGTCTACCCGGATGGTGTCGCTGCTTCCCACGCGGCTGAATTCCTTTTCCTGCAGCACCCGAAGCAGTTTCGCTTGCAGCTTGACATCGATCTCGCTTACTTCATCGAGAAGCAAAGTTCCGCCGTCGGCTATTTCAAACCGGCCTATGTGACGGCGGTCAGCGCCTGTGAAAGCTCCCTTTTCATGACCGAAAAGCTCGCTTTCGAGAAGTCCTGCGGAAAGCGCCGCGCAATTGACCGTAAGGAAAGGTTTATCGCGCCTGGGGCTGAGCTGGTGGAGACGTCTTGCAAAAAGCTCTTTTCCAGTGCCGCTCTCACCTCGGATCAAAACGGTGGCGCTGCTTGCGGCATAGCGATCGAGGAGAACCAAAGCGCGGCGCAGCGCTTCGCTCCTTCCGATAATGGGCCGCTCGTCCGGTCCCCCGGCCTGGCGGCGGAAAAAGGCGTTCTCTCTCTTGAGCCGCTCGGTTTGGAGCGCTTTTTCAACAGCAAGAAGCAGAGCTTCCCGTTTAAAGGGCTTCAGTATGTAGTCGCTTGCCCCGCCTTTAATCGCGGCGACCGCCGTATCGATCGTGCCGTAAGCGGTTATTACTACAACCGGAGTTTCATTGCCCCGGCGCCGCAGCTCCTCCAGGAGCTCAAGCCCCCCCATGTTAGCCATCTTCAGATCGGTTATGACCAAATCAAAAGTCTTTTCAGCTGTAAGTTGGAGGGCTTCAGAGCCTGATGCCGCAGCCTGCACTTGGTAACCCGCCTGCGAGAGCGTCCTCGTTAAGGAGTCCCGCATGAGCGGGTCGTCGTCAACGACAAGTATCCGTTGCACCTTTAGCCTCTCAGGTGTTTTCAGCCGACCGGCCGAGCTTTGAAGTTCCTCCGTTTCCCTTCTGCGCTTTGCAGGGAACGCTCCAGGGCAAGCGCACGGTGGCCTGCAGCCCCCCCTCAGGGTGGTTTGCAAGCTCCACAGAGCCTCCGTGCCTTTCAACGAGGCTGTGCACTATAGAAAGCCCCATGCCGGTGCCACCCTCCCGCTTGCCCCAGAACGGAAGGAAGACCTTATCAATGTCTTCTTCCGGGATTCCCGGGCCCGAGTCGCGGATCGTAAAGACGACATGCTCAGGTTCGTAGCGCACAGCCGCCTGAAGAATCCCGCCCTGGGGCATGGCCTCGCAAGCGTTACGAATAAGGTTCAGAAGAACGCGCCTGATCCAGTCCGGATCTCCAACAGCCGTCCGCTCTTGGGGCGGGCAGGAACGCTCCACCCGCACCGAGCCGTTCAGTTGGGCTGTTGCAAGAACCAGCGCCTCCTCAAGAACCTCAGAGGGGGTGTAGGTTACTGCACGCGCCTCGCCGGGTTCGGTGAAAGTCAGGATGTCGGTTACCGTGTTGGAGAGGTGCTCCACAGCTTGGCGCATGCGCTCAATGAGGGCGAGAGCTTCCCTGCGGCCCTCCACTTCGGATTCAAGGAGATCCAGGTAAAGGGAAAGGGAGCCCAAGGGATTTCGGATTTCATGGGCAACGCCGGCCGCAAGTTTGCCCAGGGCCTCAAGCCTGTGCTTGCGCTCAAGAGCCCGGTTCTTCCTGGCAAGCTCCGC
>CAZGYL010000913.1:0-2020 GCA_964529985.1 uncultured Planctomycetia bacterium
ATTGGCTCTTGCAGGGACTCTTCGAATAGGTTTTACAGCAAGGAAAAAAGCCGAGACTGCTCTTCGTTACGCTGAACGTGCTGCTTTTGCGCTTGAGGTAATGCGCGGAGATTTGGAAAGCGCGCTCAGCCCTGTGGGGCTCCTTGCAGGAGCCTTTATGGGGGAGGACGGGAAAGGATCCGAGGGCAACGAAGAAGACATTCTTACGTTTCACACCTGCTCGGGAATAGAGGACATTGAGTACCCAGGGGAGCTGGAGGCTGAAGCTCTGACTTCGACTCTTACAGTGGGAACAGCCCTTGCGAGACAGACGACTCTTGGGAATTTACTCAGACAGGGTAGAGGCGACGTACAGCAAGTAGCTTTTTATCTCGAAGTTGATCCTATTACGGGCCGAAAGTCACTTATCAGAGCGGTTACAGGAAATCTTCTCTCCATGACCGAACCCGAACCCGAGGAACAAATTCTTTGCCGGTGTGTGCGGTCGCTTAACTTCCGTTATTTCGATCCGGAAAGCGCCCAATGGTTGGATTCATGGGATTCCACGCAGCAAGACAACCGCCTGCCGCAGGCCGTTGAAATCGCTCTTGAACTTGCTCCGGAGCCTGCGGCTGCAAGCAGCGGTGAGTGGTGGTCTTATGAAACCTCCGAGCGCTTCACTAGGTGGTTTTACACGGTGATTGAGCTGCCCTGCGCAGCTCAAAGCACTGAAGGCGGTATGAGGATTGTGCGATGATCGCAGCGCACAAAGGGCTCTCTCTGCGACTACTTAGGCCGCAAGCTCGGGAAGGCGTCGTACTTGTGCTCTCCCTGCTTGTCACTATTGTGCTCGTTGGGCTTGCCCTGGTATTTGCGCGCGAGATGCGTGTTGAAGCTGCGGCAGCGGCCAACAGGCTTGCAGCCGCACAAGCAAGGGCGATCGCCCTGGGCGCGGCACGCGCTGTGCTTGCTTTGGGAGATGAGCTTCCTGTGGATGCCGTGCCGGTCGGGGGAGGGGCATTCTGGCTTCTTCAACCTAACTTTGAAGACGACAGGACTTTCGCTTACGGCATAGTGGACGAATGCGGAAAGGTCAACCTGAACAGCGCCCCGAGCGAAATCCTGGCGGCGCTTCCGGGAATGGACGAGGCGATGGCGGCTGCGATTCTGGATTGGCGTGATTCTGACGATGAGCCGCAGCCGTACGGGGCTGAAAGCGATTATTACCTGCTGCTTCCCGATCCATATCTTTGTAAGAACGCGCCTTTCGAAACCGTTGAAGAGCTGCTTTTGCTCAGGGATTTTACGCCGATCGAGCTTTACGGCGAGGATATGAATCGGAACGGCGTTCTCGATTACAACGAGAACGACGCAAGCATGACGCTTCCGCCCGACAACCAAGACGGGCGTCTTGACCGGGGGCTCTTTGACTTTGTAACCGTGTATAGCAGAACAAGCTTGGAGAACTTGATAAATCTTGGAACAAGCGGAGGAAGCGGGACGGGAGGGCCTCAGCCGGGGAGCGGTGCCCCGGCGGCTCCCGGCGGCCCTCCTCAGCCGGGGGGAAACGCTTCAAGCCCTTCGGGTGCTGCTTCGCTTGAGCAAGCTTTGCGCAAGGCCGTTGAGCAGGCTTCGCAAGAAGGGCTTCTACCTCAGGATAGGGTTGAAGCTGTAACCGCAGCCTTGCTTAATGCACGCCCTGCGCGCAACTTGGTTGAACTCTATTTGAAATCAGGTCTCAAGCTTGAGGAGTTCAACGCTGTCGCACCGTCTCTTACAACATGGGAGGGGGAAGAGAAAGTCGGATTGATAAACGTAAACACCGCTCCCAAAGAGGTCTTGGCGGCCTTGCCCGGCATTGAAGAATCGGATGCAGATGCACTCATTTCTTACCGGCTGAGTGCGGGGAGCGACAGCGAAAGCGAAGAGGGAGTCGATCCACTTGAGAGCCCGGCTTGGGTTGCGGAGGTTCTCGACCGGGAGAAGGCGATACGCCTCGGGGATTTCATAACTACGCGAAGTGATCAGCATTCAGTTGATA
>CAZGYL010000914.1:0-2015 GCA_964529985.1 uncultured Planctomycetia bacterium
ACCGGTTATATGTCTTGGTGTTGGCCTGAGGTTGCGCTAGTGGAGCCGGAAAGTAATACGAGTCATTCTTGCGGAACACGGTATTCGGGTCCAGTTCGAAGCCATTGACATAAAGACGGAGCACAGTGGGCGGAGAGGCACTGCCAGGGTTGTCGTAGACTGGGACCTGTCCAAGGCAGCCGAACGTCGTGATCGGTCCTTCGGCCAATCGTCCCCGAATCGTAGTCGTGATGACCAGAGTATCGCCTAGGTCGGCGCTGGCCTCGAATTGCACCAGGCCTTCGCCGCCTCGGTAAGAGATGATCATCCCGGCAAGCAGCTCGTCGGGGACGTGCCCGACCAGATCGGTTATGTTGAGGCTCCTTGGTTCGACCCACTCGGGCAGATCCGCGGTATAGGTGGAAGACTGAGATGAGGAAACAGCATGGCTAACCGGTGTAAAGAGCAGCATTAAGGTCAGGCTGGCGCAAAGTACCAGCGGAAAGATTCCAAGACTAGAGGGAAAATTTCTCATGTGCACACCTCCGGCTTGCTGGGTTTCTTTTTTCCATCCCATTATGCCCTGGCAAATAAGGCGCGTCAATGGTACGATTGTACGGGAGCGCGCTCTGGCAAGGGGGCGACCTTCCAGAGACGCTGGCTCGAAGGGCTAGAGCCAGTTCGCCCCCTCAAAGCTGAGAGAAGAGCCGGTTCGCTTCCAAACCGGGCGACACCTGCCGTACGGTGTGGCACTCCGGGACGGGGGGACACCAATCGGCTGGTAAGCCTTTGCTCGGTGGAGACGGAATGGCCGGATTCCATCATACTTAGGTGAGAAGGACAGGTATGTCCCTACGGATCTTCGAGCGACGGAACCTGTTGGTCGTGATTGACCTAATCTTGATCAATCTGGTCGCATTGCTGGCACTGTATCTCGGGGCCCAGCGGTCGCGATGGGAATTCAACATCGGTTTCATCCTCGCCAATTTCTACTGGTTCGCCTTCTTCACAGCGACCTTTGTATTTCTGGCCGCGCTTAACGAGGCCCACGATCTCAAGATTGCCCTAGACCCGGTGGCCAGCAGTATCGCGCTAATAAAACTCGGTGTGCAACAGGTGATGACCTATGCAGCGATCTATTTCTTTGCCGAGCCCGGCTCACTGCCTCGCCACATTGTTGGTTTTTTTGGCTTGTTGGCCCCTCCCACGCTCTTCCTCTGGCGCCTTGTCTACGGGGCTATGGGGCGACTGCCGGCTTTCCAGCGCAATGTCCTTATCGTGGGAGCCGGGTGGGCAGGAGAGGTGATCGCCGAGGCGATAAAGGAGAACGTTCCAACCGGCTTCCGAATCGTCGGTTTTGTGGATGATGATCCAGAGAAGCTAGGTAGGACAGTGGCAGATCTACCAGTGCTGGGGCGGGTTAACGACCTGGCGGAGATCGCACGCCAGAGAGCAGTCTCCGAACTGGTCGTGGCTATCACCTCTCGCTTCCCCGGTCATCTCCTCCGGCAGATAATGGAATGCTACGAAGATGGGATCCAGATCACACCGATGCCCGCGCTGTACGAACAGTTGACAGGTCGAGTGCTGGTCGAGCATGTAGGCAACCGGTGGGATATCGTCCTCCCTATCTCACCAACTGCCGGAGCCCAAACGTATCAGGTCGTGAAGCGACTAGTAGATATTCTGCTCTCCCTGCTAGGACTTCTCCTTTTCCTGCCTTTCCTCCCCTTCATTGCCCTCGCAATCTACGTGGACAGTCCTGGACCGGTCTTCTTGGTGCAAGATCGCATAGGGCAACGCGGGCGGGTGTTCCGGCTGATCAAACTCCGGTCGATGGTACCCGATGCGGAGAAGGACGGTGTGCCTCGGTGGGCACAGGAGGATGATAAACGGATCACAAGAGTGGGGCGCTTCCTGCGCAGGACCCACATTGATGAGTTGCCCCAGCTGATCAACGTCCTACGTGGAGACATGAGTTTCGTTGGTCCCCGCCCGGAGCGACCGGAGTTTGTCGCTCGGCTGGAACGAGAAAT
>CAZGYL010000915.1:0-2013 GCA_964529985.1 uncultured Planctomycetia bacterium
CTATTTCTCCAGGGCTGCTTTGTAATCGAGCCTGTAGGGGGGTGGCGGCCCTCCCGGTCCGAAAAGATAATGCTCGAACCACCGCAATGCCCTCAAGTTGTAATCAAAACGCGAGGCCGCGCGCCTGTTCCCGTGACCCTCGCCCGGATAGAAGATCAGCCTGACCGGCGCCTTGGCGAGAGTCTTCAGGTGCCTGTAGAGCTCAAGAGACTGAGAGGGGTGGACCCTCGGGTCCTCCGTTCCATGGAGAATGAGAAGCGGTGTCCGGCAGCGTTCGACGTATCGGATCGGGCTTCTCTTCAGGAAGTAGTCCCAATCCTCCCAAAGGCGTTTTAAGTGGTGGACGTAATACATTTCGTCCGGTATGTCGGTTGTGCCCATCTTTGAGATGCAATCGCTTATTCCCACAAACATTACACCCGCGGCGAAGTGCTTTGAATAGTACGTTGCACCCCATGCCGTGGCATAACCGCCGTACGACCCGCCGGTTATTCCCACGCGCCGGCGGTCTGCTATGCCGATCGAAACCAAGTGATCCACCGCATCGATCAGGTCCCTGAACTCTTTGCCCGCAGCATCAGCCTGGCCCAGTTTGCTGAAGGCCACTCCTCTTCCGGTGCTGCCGCGGTAATTCGGGTAGAAGACCGCAAAGCCTCGAGCCGCAGCCACTTGGCCCAACCGGCTGTAGCTTGTCACCCAGCCGTTCGATACATGTGCTTCAGGTCCACCGTGAACGCAGAGAATAAGCGGATAACGCCTGCCGCGAACCCAGTTGAGCGGATAGAGAAGGATCCCTTCCAACTCAAGGCCGTCTCTTGCCTTCCAGCGGATCACTTCCTGCCTTGCAAACCGCATGCGGGAAAGCCAGGGATTGCTGTTTGTAAGGCGCTTGAGCTTTTTGTCTCGAAGCGAAAACAGGAAGACCTCGGAGGGATGCCGTGGAGTATGACCCACCAGGGCGGCATGCAATTTATCGCTTGACAGGGATAATCCGCTTAATATGGGGCCTCCGGGTTTAAGCAGAGTTTTAACGCGGCCTTCCAAATCTACAGTTCCGACGCGCACCGAGGTGCCTTCCGCAGCCACCCAAAGAAGAGTCTTTGTGTCGAGCCAAGCAAAGTCCCTTACATGAGCCTCGTAGCGGGGCATCAAATCGCGGAAGGACCCCTCGCCCGGAACCGAAGCAGCCACCAGCCTGCCGGCCCGTGGGTCATGCACATCGGCTGCCGAGATAAATGCAATGTGACACCCGTCCGGACTCCACTTGACTTTCCCCAACTTGCCGGGATTGTGGATCCGTTGGACGATTTTCCCGGTATCCACATCAACGATAACTATCCGGCGCCGCATGTAGCTGTCGTCAACAAGAGGCGTAGGGGCTTTGACGGCCAGAAGGAAACGCCCGTCAGGACTGAACCGTACAAGTGAAACAGAGCCCGGCACGCTGAGCTTGCGGATTTTACCGGTCCGCAGCTCGGCAATCCTTGCGCGCACGGGTGCCTTGTCTTCTTCAAAGACGATTTGATTGAAGCCTTTCTTGCGATAGAGTTTTTCCTCCTCGCTGGGAGGATCCGTCGCAAGAAAACAGACTTTATCGCCCTCGGGGCTGAAAGTGTAGGCGCGAATCCCGGTTTCGAAACTCAAAAGCCGCCGGGGTTTTCCGCCGCGCACAGGTATCGAGAACAAGCTGTCGCCTTTGTCTTGTCCGGTGCGATTTAAGTAAGTGATTTCGTTGCTGCGCGGCCGGAACGTCACGCTCCTCACATTGTTATGTCCCGCAAGAAGCGGTCTTGATCGGCCTGAACGATCTACAATGTGCAGCTCCGACCAAGCAGGACCGTCTTCCTCCTTGAGGATTTTCCGCGGCACGGACAGTACGTAGGCGATACTGCGTCCGTCCGGGGATATAGCCGCGGAGCTGACGGATCTGATCTTCGCCACATGCCGCGGCGAAAAAAGCTCCTTGCCCTGAGCGCCGGACGCCGGAGCGCAGAATGAATAAGACGTTGACAA
>CAZGYL010000916.1:0-2011 GCA_964529985.1 uncultured Planctomycetia bacterium
GCAGGTGGAGCCACCCCCGCGACGCTTCACCAGGGCCGCCGCAGACGACTCCGGCTCCCAGGCTCCCCTCTGCGGTCGGGCGCAGCAAGGGAACAGTGAGGGCCGACCGACCCGTCCTTACGGCATTGCTCTCCCCGCCGGCTCCGCCGGGAGAGGATCCCCGGAGCGGCCATCCGCCGCTCAGACCAGCCCGGCAGAGCAGGTACGGCAGCCTGGATTCCGGTCTCGTTCCGGGGAAGGCGAAAAGGTGAAATTATAGGTCTCGATTCGTCAATGTCAATAGTGTTGTTGCTTTCCTGCTACGACCTAACTTGGTGCCCGCAGCAGATTTGTTCTTACCGCCCGCCTCTACCCCTGCGTTTCCGGAGTATCGGCTCTACAAACAAGCGCTCTTGAGGCAAAGGGCTCACGACCGGCAAACAGCTTTTTCCTCAGAAACTGAAGCGTTCCACAACATCAGCCGGAGCCGGTGCAAACCCGCAAGGCTCAAGCGTTATGGTCCCCCTGCCTTGGGTCAGCGACCTGAGCGTGTTCGCATACCCGAAGGTCTCAGCAAGGGGAATGGTGCCTTCAAGGCGCTGCCCCCCTCCCATAATCCGAGAGCTGTGGATTTCCCCGCGCCTTGCGGTCAGATCCGAAGAGACAGCGCCGTAATATTCCGTGGGGATGAATATGTCGAAGCGCACGATCGGCTCAAGAAGCACTCTTCCTGCCTGTTCCACGGCCTTTTCAAACGCAGCGGCCGCAGCCGCATTGAAAGCCAAGCTCGTAGACTCGCCCAGGCGCACCCGTCCGCCTGTCACCGTCACCTTGATCTGAATCCACGGGAACCCGAGATATCCCCCGCTTTCGACCGCTCCGCGCACGCCCTCCTCGATCGCCGGCCAAAACTCCCGGGGCACAAGCTGGGGGTCGAGCTTCAGTTCGATTGAGGGCTTAAGCCGCGAAGGATTAGGCTCAACCCTGACCGTTACCGCGGCGAAGTGCCGCTTGTTGCCGAACTCGCGCTCGAAAAGCGCTTCGGCTTCAGCCGCACCAGGCACCGTCTGCCGGTACCACACGCGAGGTTTGCCAACAAGGGCCTTGACCTTCCAGTCTTTAAGAAGGCGGTGAACGATCACCTCCAGGTGGAGTTCCCCCATGCCGTTCACAATGATCTGCCCGGTGTCTTCATCGACGCGCCAATTGAAGGTTGGATCTTCCCGGGCAAGCAGATTCAAGCATTCTATAAGGCGGTCGCGCTCTGCAGCGCTTTTAGGTTCAATCGCTTGGGAAACAACCGTTTCCGGAAAGCTTATGCCCTCAAGCACGATTGGGTGCTTCGGATCGCAAAGTGTATCGCCGGTCTGAGCATCTCGGAGCCCGCGCAGCGCAACAATCTCCCCCGCACCGGCCGAACTCACTTCCGTTTTCTCATCAGCATGCATGAGGAATATCTTGCCGACCCTGGCCCGCTTGCCTTTATTCGCTATAAGGACTTGTTCGCCCCTCCTGACCCTTCCGGAGTAAATCCGGGTGAAAATAAGCTCGCCGTGCCTGTCGAATTGTATTTTGAAAACAAGAGCGCTGAAGTAGTCATCGTCCGAGGGCTTCCGGACAACCTGCCTCTTGCCGTCCGGTGTTGTGCCGGTTACGGCGCCCCGGTCCACCGGACTGGGCAGGAAATCGATGACACCGTCCAAAAGGGGTTGAATCCCCTTGTTGCGCAAAGCAGCGCCGCAATAAACCGGCGTAATCCCGCCCTGGCAGACAGCTTTGCGTATAGCCGCCCGAACCTCTTCCGGATCGAGCGGCTTGCCTTCCAGATACTGCGCAAGCAACTCCTCGCTCCAGTCACAGGCGGTTTCGAATATCTTCTCCCGTTCTTTTTGAACGCGCTCGCGCAATTCAGCAGGCACGGGCTTGGCTGTAACGGTTCTGCCGAAATCTTCCTCGTTGAAGTAAAGAGCCTTTTCCTCGAGCACGTCCACAACCGCGGTAAAAGACCTCTCGATTCCCACCGGCAGCGTCA
>CAZGYL010000917.1:0-2009 GCA_964529985.1 uncultured Planctomycetia bacterium
CGAGGACCTTTCCCTTGCCGTCCACAATGCAGGCGTGTATGAGGCGCTTGTGGACGTCGAGCCCGACGTACCGAGTTGTGGTGGAATTTGTGGTGCTCATGGTATACTGCCCTTCGTCTTGCTTTTTCTTTGGCTTCTCCTTTCTCTCTCAAGACTTCTTGTTGAAACCTCCTGTGGTTCATCGAGTTGACTCTTTTGCACGCGGGAAACGCCTGCCGGTACGACAACCGGATTGGAAAGCGCCACGGCCGCCGCCGCAGCATCATTTGATACTTTGGATGCCCGGCGGCGATCGAAATGCTGTTTACGGCGAACGGATCACCGTCCTGTGTTCCGGGCTCTGGCCGAGGGAATTGCGGACGGGGTCAACGGGCTGTACCGGCTGGAAGCAACGGCACTTGATGGGGTCAGAGACCCCGATCCGAAGCGCCCGTTCCGTCCGTGCAGCGCATTGCAAGCGACGCATGGGGTCCGGTTTGTGCGTTCGATCCGCCCGGGAACTCCGGCTTGCCGAATGACTGGGTTCCGTCCTGAGGCGGCCCGAATGAAGCTGGAAGGACAGGCTGAACCGCCAGTATCAAGAGTGTAGCGCTGACGCTCTCCCTGAAGAATCACAAGCCTGTACGTTCTGGAAACTCCGGCTCCCGCGACAGTACCATGGAGGGGAGCCCTGAGAAACAACGACAGCCCCTGCCGGGCGAGACGGAAAATTCGGCTTTACCACAGGGAGAACACCGTGTGCCGCAAAATCGTTTTTCTACTTTCTGCCGCTTGGGCTTCCGCTGTCTTCTCGCAGGGCCGGGAGGGGAGAATCCCCCTCACGGTGAGGGAGCGTTCCGGTACCGTGAGGTTCGCTGAACCTGTGACATTCGGAATACCGTTCCCTGAAGGAGAGCTTGAAGACGTACACTCGTTACGGTTGTTCCTGGGCGGCCGGGAAGTCCCGGCCCAGTTCCGGCCGGTGGGCTTGTGGCGGCCTTCTTGTTATGTGAAGTGGGTGCTTGTTGATTTCCAGGCCGACTTGGCGGCCTGGGAAAGAAAAATATTCACGGTCAAGTACGGCGGCGCGGCAACCCGAAAGAGACCCACGTCGCCGGTGAGGGTATCGGAGACCGAGGAATTCTTCACCGTCGATACGGGCCCCTTGATCTTCCGAATCAGCAAGAAGCGCTTCACCCTGTTCGAGGAGGTGAGGGCGAAAGGCGGGTTGGTTTTCGTTCGCCCGGGGAGCGCCGAGGCGGGCCACAGCGGGGTGTTGCTGAAAGGACTGCAGGCCACGGTGACGCGGGTGATTCCCGGCCCCGGAAACAAGGGGCGGGCTCACCTTATCTACGCGAAGAATGTAAGCGGAGGGGGGCCCGAGGATTACACGGTGGAATTTCTCACCCACCTCCAATTCGTGGTTAAAGGCGCAAAGAGCGGGAACCTGGGCTGCGGTTTTTTCCGGAAGAACTTTACAAGCAGAGACGGGGCGGTCTCGATCCCCTCCGACGCGTGGCTCGCTTATCATCGACCCGCTCCGGGCGACAAGTTTTTTTTCCGGACGATTCCCGGAGGATCAGATCTTTCAAGCGAGGGAGTTTTTGACGCGGCGGTGGTGGAGAGAGGTCCGATGAGAAGCGTCATCCGCGTAAAAGGCTCCTTCGGTTCCACTCGATCTCCGGGCATGGAGTTCACTGCATGGTACCATTTCTTCGCCGGCAGCAGCCGGGTCAAGCTCGAATTCACCCTTGAGAACAATAAGCACGGAGGGAGAACGGAAACGGGAAACGCTCGGAACGCGGATATCGGGGGTGTAAACTGCGTATTTTTTGAGGAAGCTCTGTTGTGCCTTCCCTTGAGCTTGGAAGGCCACCTGCGGTTCCGGCTTCAAGGCGATCGATCCCGCGAGCCCCTCGAGGGGATTTTGACCGAATCGATTGAATTGTACCAGGATTCCTCTGGGGGAGAGCACTGGGACCGCTACCGCGCGGCGGAGTACCACCCGCGGCCGAACAGTTACGTCACCT
>CAZGYL010000918.1:0-2005 GCA_964529985.1 uncultured Planctomycetia bacterium
CTTGGCATCGTAGGGGGTGGAGGGCATGGCCACCAGGAGGCCCGGCACGTGGACGAACCACGCCTCCAGGCTCTGCGCGTGGTGCGCCGCGGACGAACGCCCCATGCCCCCCTGGGTGCGGATCACCAGGGGCACCTTGGCCTGCCCGCCCGACATGTAGCGGATCTTGGCCGCCTGGTTGACGATCTGGTCCATGGCCAGGGTGCTGAAGTCAATGTACATCAGTTCCACCACAGGCCGCATCCACACGCAGGAATGCCGCAGCAGATCCCGGCAGTCCTGCTCCCTGTCTCCTGAGGTCAGCAAAACGGCGCACCAGTCTTTTGCCCATGGAATCCGCGTACCGACAACCTGATCTTGCAGCAGAACCGGCCAATACACATCACCCGGAGACAAGTGGACCAGGTACCCGCCTGCCTCAAGCTCGCCCAGCCACCCGTCCCACACAACGGCGACATCGAGCTTAACTCCCTGACCGACCATGTCGCGCAGCACCGGGAGCACGTCCGCTGGAGGCACAGGTAGCGGCACAATGTCAACGTCCCGCTCCGCGGCAAAAGCACTGATACAGGATTGCCACGGATCGGTGAGTGTGTCAGGCACCAGGATCTCAAGCGGCGGGCCGGCTGCCACAGCGCGCATGAGGCCCCCGCCTGTGCACACGGCGACAATTACCAAGAGGGAAAAACAGTGGGCACGCATTGGAACCTCGCGGGAAAAAAGCCACGGTTTCAAGCGCCCCCAGGACCCTGCCGCATTAACTCCACCTTTTACATCTAGTATAAACGGTCCTTCTCAGGTTCCTCGGCCACGCTTTGCCCGCAACGAAGGAGCATATTGCGACCCTTGCCGCCTTGCGGCCCGAACGAGGGAAAGCACCCTGGGCCGCCTCGACATAAAGAATGCAACGAAACGGCCAAAAAAACGGCCGGCGCTGCCACCGGCCGGCTCCACCCCGGCGATTCGTTGCCCGGCCCACAACCCCACCTCTACAATGAGAGCCGACAATAGCCCCGGCAGAAGCTTACCTCTTAAGCAGCAACCAGGAACAGCGGCCCACAGAAAGATCGAAAGCTGGCGAACATGCGTCCTCTTAAGTCACACAGCCCTCGTAAAAAGTCCCCGTACGCCCGAGCCGCACTTATTGCGGCTTTTGCTCTTGCGTTTTCCGCTTGTGCAGCTTGCGCTGCGGATACGGTGCCCCCGGCTTTGGAAGCCGGAGCAGCGAAGATCGACATAACAGACCTCAAAGCCAGGCCGGTCAACGACCGCCTTTTTGCAAAAGCCCTTGTTATCAAAAGCAGCCGAACCGCTCTTGTAATCGTAACGGTCGATGCGGTGGCGATAGGTGAAATCGGGCCGATCGGAAGCGACTTTCTGCCGTATCTGCGTTCACGCATAAAGCAGACGCTTGGCATTCCGCCTTCAAACGTCCTTGTGACCGCAAGTCACTGCCACGGCTCTGTGTGCTCGGACGTAAAGCAGCGCACCTTCAAAGCCGTTCTGGAAGCCTTCCACTCCACAGTGCCCGTCAAAATAGGTGCCGGGCGCGGCTACGAAGACAGGATCATGATAAACCGGCGCCTTAAGCTAAAAGACGGCAGCCAAGCGGATGTCCGTCATGCATACTCTCTTCCGCCCGACCAGGAGGTTGCAGGTGTAGGCCCCGTTGATCCTGAAATCGGGATTCTGAGGCTTGACAGGGAAGACGGTCGCACGCTGGCCGTGGTTTATAATTTCGCCTGCCATCCCATTCAAGGAGTTCCGGGCGGTGCCAATACCGCAGATATTGTGGGCTTTGCCTCCAGGGTCATCGAAGAGAATCTAAGCGAGGGCACGACGGCTCTTTTCCTCCAGGGCTGTGCAGGCGACATCAACCCGGTTTACTACAAGCAGGTCCACCACCCCAGAAGCGCCGAACCCCTCGGTCTTATGCTCGGCCTGAGCGCCCTTAAAGCTATAAGAAAAATCAAATGCCGCCGGGACCCCCGACTCAAGGTCACAA
>CAZGYL010000919.1:0-2000 GCA_964529985.1 uncultured Planctomycetia bacterium
CAGAAAGGGAGGGCCTCTGCCTGCCGACTGGGCGGACTTCAAGGTTCCGGAACCACGGGATTGGGAGGTTGAGCAGCTTGTTGTTTACGCAAGCAAGCTGACACGGGAGGGCCCGATATACACAGCGCTTGCCCGTTTCGACCTGACATGTCAAGGGAAAGGGACCGGGGCCCGTATGCCGAAACAAGGACAGTAAAGATCCATGGAGAAACCAAGGCGAAACACCCGCAGGCGAAAGGAAGCGAAGGAGAAGGAGGTGCGCAAAGCACAACGTCCTCCCGGGCATGCCATGAACTCAGCTGAGGCAAGAGAACGATTCCTTGTCTTTTTTGAAGAACGAGGTCACACGCGCGTGGCCTCAAGCCCGGTCATTCCCCACGGTGACCCGACGATCCTCTTTACCAACGCCGGAATGAATCAATTCAAGGAGGTTTTCCTGGGAAGGGAAACCAGGCCTTACAGCAGGGCCTGCTCGGCTCAGAAATGCATTCGCGCGGGAGGCAAACACAACGATTTGGACAATGTGGGCAGGACCGCGCGCCACCTTACCTTCTTCGAAATGCTGGGGAATTTCTCCTTCGGAGATTACTTCAAGGAGGAAGCGATCGCCTGGGCATGGGAGCTGCTCACCGGACCTTACGGACTGGACCCCGACCGCCTCTACGCAACCGTTTATGAGGAGGACGAAGAGGCCAGGCGGATCTGGCACCGCAAAATCGGACTTCCTGAGGAGAAGATCTTCGGTCTCGGCAAGAAGGACAACTTCTGGAGCATGGGAGAGATCGGTCCATGCGGTCCTTGCTCGGAGATCCTTTTCGATCGCGGTGAGGCGTACAGCTGCGGCCCGAACTGCGGCATCGGCAAGTGCGATTGCGACAGGTACTTTGAGGTCTGGAACCTCGTTTTCATGCAGTACGACCAGCACCCCGACGGCACCATATCGCCTCTGCCGAAGCCGAGCATCGATACCGGTATGGGCCTTGAGCGGCTTCTTATGGTGCTGAACGGAGTCGAATCCGTTTACGAGACCGATCTCCTTCTGCCTATCATTCAGGAGGTCTCCGAGCTGAGCGGGCGGCCCTATGATCCCGGGGAAGCGGGGACGGCCCACCGGGTGATCGCCGACCACGTGCGCAGCCTCACCTTTGCACTTACCGACGGAGCTTTCCCCTCAAACGAAGGCAGGGGCTATGTGGTAAGGCGCATCCTGAGGCGCGCAGCCAGATACGGCCGAATGCTCGGGCTCGGAGAGCCTTTTCTCCACAAGCTTGTAGATCTTGTCGTTGACATCATGGGCGGCGCGTACAGGGAGCTCAAAGAGCGAAAGAGCGCCGTCAAAGAGCTGATTCTGGCCGAAGAGGAGCGTTTCGGCCAAACTCTTGATCAAGGCCTGGAGAAATTTGAAGAGATCCGCAAGGAATGCCGCAGAGAAGGCAGGAAGATCATAAAAGGCGAAGAAATCTTCCTGCTTCACGACACCTTCGGGTTTCCCCCCGATCTTGTGGCGCGAATGGCCGAGGAGGCGGGCCTGGCCGTTGACATGGAAACCTATGAAGCTTGTATGGCCAGGCAGCGCGAGCGTTCGCGCGTTAAAGCGGCTTTTGAAGACGAACTGAGCGCTGATTTGAAACTGACCGACCTTCCTCCAACGCAGTTCAAAGGCTATGAAACCACCTCGCTTGAAAGCTCGGTTCTTGCTTCAGGGGCTCTCAAAGGGGGCCGCACCGTGGTGGTGCTTGCTGAAACACCTTTTTATGCCGAGGCAGGCGGTCAAGTAGGCGACACAGGGGCTATTTCGGGTCCCTCGTGGCGCTTGATTGTTGAAGACACTCAGAGGCGGGGAGAGCACGTCCTGCACATAGGCCGTCTTGAGAGCCGAAACGGCGCTCCCAAGCCGGGGCAGCAGGTCCGCGCTGAAGTGGACCCCCGGAGGCGTGCAGCAACCCAACGTCACCACACAGCCACCCACCTTCTCCATGCCGCTCTTCGCACCTACTTGG
>CAZGYL010000920.1:0-2000 GCA_964529985.1 uncultured Planctomycetia bacterium
TATAAAAGGCCGTAGTTATTCGATAAGCGCCGCCTGTGCAACCAGCCTTCACAATATAGGCCATGCGTTTGAGCTGATACGCGCAGGGGTTCTGGAACGTGCGGTCGCCGGGGGCGGGGAGGATGTGAACGAGCAGACCACAGCCGCCTTCTGCGCAATGCGCTTGGCTCTTTCAACGCACTACAACGATACTCCTGAGCGTGCCTCCCGGCCTTACGACAAGGACCGTGATGGATTTGTGATAAGCGGGGGAGGGGGGATTGTAACTCTGGAAACGCTGGAGGAAGCACAGGCCCGGGGTGCCAAGATTTACGCGGAGATCATCGGCTACGGAGCCAACTCCGACGGACATGATTTGATATTCCCGGAGCCCGAAGGCCGGCAGGTGGCCAAATGCATGGCTGCGGCTCTTGAAGATGCCCGGCTCAAGCCTCAGGATATCGACTACATCAACACTCACGGGACAAGCACAATCGCCGGGGATTTGGCCGAAGTCAAGGGAATAAGACGCGTTTTTGAGGAGAAAATCCCGCCCCTTTCGTCTACAAAGTCAATGGGGGGACACCCGATCGGAGCTGCAGGCGCCCACGAGGTGATTCATTGCATAGCAATGCTCCAGCATGGATTCATTGCGCCCTCGATCAACGTGGAGAATCTTGACCCTGCATTTGAAGGGGTGCCTGTTGTGACTGAAACGCGCCCCGCCGAGCTGAATCTTGTTATGACGAACAGCTTCGGCTTCGGCGGCACGAACGGAGTTCTTATTCTGCGGCGCATTTGAGCTCGAGCTGAGTCGAAAGGGGGCCTGCAGGAGGCTCTTACTTTCCGGTTCTCTGCTTCAGAGCCTGCGGAAGCCAATTGTCCAGGATGTATCTGCAGTTTACGATCTTCTCAAGCAGATCCTGCGGCAGGTAAAAATATTGGTTTGCAGCTTCAAAACCCAAACGCGAGTCCCGGGCGGCGAGCTTATAAAGTTCCTTTGCGCATTGAAGTTCCCTGCTCGTACAAGCGCGTAGTTCTTCGGCCGATTTCCTGCGAAGTTCCTCACTTGAGGTCTTAAGGAAACGGTCGCGCGCAATTATGAACCGCGCTTGATTGGCGACGCTTTCAAAGTGAAGCCCTGCGGCTTTTGCAACGCGCAGATCGCGGGCCGCGCGGTCCCTTTTGTCCGCCGGAGCAAGCGCCGAAGCAGCGGTGAATACCTCTACGGCTTTCTTCCATTTCTCGGCCAAAAGCTCAAATTGGCGTGCAAATATCCCGCGGGGATAAATCGAGCGCCAGAGGTCGAGATCATCATAAGGGAAGCCCGTCATCGTGGAGTGGTATCCCGTAGGTTCACAGTACAGGAGATTTGCAGGCCCGAGTTGCTGCGGGCCGCGGTAAAGAACGCCTATATGAAACGGGAAGTGTGAAAATGCTTCGCTGAAAAGGCGCCAGGCTTCTACAATGCGCCGGGCGCCACGAGCCCCGTAAGCGTTTTGCGCGGCTTCTTCAAGCGCCTGCTGCACCGAGGGAACCTCGGCTTTACAGAATTCCCGTACGATATGCAGATTGATCGAGGGATAGCCTCCGAGACTCCAGCTTAACATGAGAGCCGATACGTTTTGTGCGCGCAGGTTGTGCATGTGCCGTGCCACGTTGAATGTAACAGGAAGGAAAGGAACGGTTGAAAGCTCCCATGTGTTGTTGATCTGGACCTTGGCCGCCGCGGGGTGACCGTAGCGTGCTGCTGTTTTCCAGTTGTGCAGGGCGCGGGGACCGGGGCCGACTACGGAAAGAGAGTACTCACCGACGTTGCTTCGCACTGAGCCCCGCACGATGGGTTTGCTCCATTCGCTTACACTCATCAGGTACGCCCGGGCGGGAAGGCGCCGGCAGATCCCTTCAACCCATTTTTCAGGCCATCCCCAATCCCATACGATCACCTTTGCTTCCGGGTTGCCTTCCCACGCACCGCGGGCAAGAAGTGTATTGACTTCAGCGATCACTTCCGCCGGGTC
>CAZGYL010000921.1:0-1996 GCA_964529985.1 uncultured Planctomycetia bacterium
CTGTGGCTTGCGGGGGCTAATTGTAGGAACGGGAAAGTCGTTTCTTGATGACGCAGTAGCGGACGGAAGGACCCCTAGGGTGTTTTTCGGATCTCAACCCATTGCCCTCTGTCTTCAATCACTCGAATATGGGGAACTCCGCTTTCCTTTGCAATCTTTCGGAGCTCTCCGGTACTTACCCTTCTCCACTTGGGCATGAACCTGTACCTTCCTCCGAGAAAGCCGATCCCTCCCGGCTTGAGGATGCGCCATACTTCCCGGAACACGGCCGCCTTATCCTTCCAGAAAGGAAGTGCTCCGACGCTTACCACCAGATCAACGCTGCCCTCAGGAAAAGGAAGCTTTGAGGCTTGGGCGCAGACCACCTTGATTTGACGGTAAGGCGGGGAAGCGGACAGAGCTTTCTCAGCGGCTTGTTTCGCTTTCTCAGTTGGTAGGACTACGGTGACTTTGAAGTCTCCCAGCCTTAAAAGTTCCCTTTCGAGGCCCGCCAGGCCTCTTTCAATAACAACACAATCTCCTTTTGAGATGCCGTAGTCGATTAAGATGCGGCCTGCAAGAAGACCCATTCTTGAATTCCTGTTTGAGGCCGGTCTTTTCCATTGGGGCCCCCACATTTCCACCCACTGGCCTCTTGCGGAGACGACCCTTGCGTTCTTGATCCCGGTTCTGCGCACTATTTCCTGAAGCTCCTTCAGGCTCACCTTGTACGCAGGAGGCGTGAAAAGATACCTCCCGCCCAAAAGAGCGTATCCTCCGGGTTTCAGAACGCGGTAGATCTCCCTCAGGGCTTTCACCTTGTCTTTCCAGAAGATAAGCGAACCCCTGCTTACGACGAGATCCGCGAAGCGGTCCTTGAAGGGGAGATCGTGCACATCGGCGGCGACAAAACTTATCCTTGCGCTCAGTCCCGCAGCGCGGACCTGTTTTTTTGCAAGTTCGACCATCGAGGGATCAATATCGACTCCGATTATTTTCAGGTCGCTTATTCTTGCAAGCGCTATTTCCAACTCCCCGCTTCCGCAACCGATATCAAGGCAGATACCTTTGGTTATACCTGATTCCAGAATAAAACGCCGGGCCGTCAGAAGATAAGTCTTCTTGAGTCTTTTCTGAACAAAAGCGTGATACGAGTCGGCTCCTGCGTGGTGAAGCTTCACATCGTACCCGTATCTTCCGAGAACAGCCTGACCGGTGAGGAGCGAAAGGAAGTCAAGGAATTCAGCGGCATTCCGGTTTCCCGCTCCGCTGCGGGTCAAAGCCGCCTTGATCGATACCTTGATTGACATATCTTCGGGAAGAGCCACGGCGTCCACTTCAGTAGGTGCCAGGCCTTCAAGCACGTTCCAACCGAGGGCTGCATCGGCGGTGCCGCCCTTGATATGCCGGATCAATTCCTCAGCGCTTTCTGCTTCCAAAGCCGCCTTCCTTCGGATAGCGGCTCCCGAAGCGGTCCTGCTCAGGAGCTGCTGCACGGTGTTCCAGAGGCTTCCCCATTTCTTTCCGGGTAAAGCAACATGTACCGAAGGCTTCAGGAGGTCGGAAAGCTTTGAGATTCCTTTTGGATTTCCTTGTGCAAGAAGGAGGCAGAGCTTCTTTGTGCCAAGCGGCCTCTCCGTTCCAGGCTGAAGCAGATTATCAAAAGCGGGTTTTCTCCGTGCCCACTCCTGCCATATGATCACATGGGCCTTTAAGGCTTCACCGCGGGGCGCGGGGCCTTTGAACCAATGAACGCGGGATCTGAGTCCTGATTCCCGGAAGAATTCGTCTGAGAGCTGAAGCACGGCGGCTTTGACTTCAAGGTTTGAAGCCACAGCGAAGCCGGTTTCGGGTTTTTCGCCCCCGGCAAAGGCTCGAGGCGGCCCTTCGAGCCCGATGACCAGCAGGAGACACAAGGAGATTGCAAGTCGGTTCTTAATGCTTCTCATTCAATACCCCCGACTTTATGTAAGGCGGCAACACGACATCGTTACGCCTGATCCTTGGAGTTACCTGG
>CAZGYL010000922.1:0-1995 GCA_964529985.1 uncultured Planctomycetia bacterium
GCCGACAAGCACTACGCCGCCGTGATGGTTTTCAAAGGTCTTAGGCCCGTTGAACCAGACCTCGCGCACTCTGAAGCTCCCGCCCCGCCGCCGAATCTCAAGCAATGCACTCCCGGTCTTATAACTTGTCGTCACAAAAACATAGTTTCCACGCACAATGGGCGGAGGAATGTTCGCAACACTGTTTGCAATTCTGTTGTATCCCCACAGGAACTTTCCCGTTCGGGCGTCCACTCCGATGGCGCCCCGGCCGACGATGGTAATATATTGCTTTACGCCGTCGATAACCGCCGTAACTATCGTTGCGTAACCGGCTCCATCCTTGCCGCGCCGACCGAATTTCGGTACTGCGCATTTCCATATCGTTTGGGTGTGGCTACTTTTCATACGGTTGTAAGTGCGGGCTTTTTCAAGGGTTAGGTGAGAATTAAGTTAAAGAGAAAGGCCTCCTTTACCGATTTATAGGTTATCGGAACCCATATCCGGTAGAAAGGAGGCAAAGATGAACAAAGCCGACGAAAGGAACTTAGCTGTACTATCGGTATTATCGGACCAGAACTTTAACGTTTTTCAAGCCCGAAGGGCATTCCAAGATATGGAAAGCTGGGCTCTTTGCTCAGAGGCTCTCAGGCTGCCGGAGCACGAAGTTGAACTTGAGCTTGAGAAGCGCAGCCGGGAGATCGCCAGGCTTTTGCTTCAGGCTCATATAAACGAGCGCGGGTTTGGAGAGGTAGGCGAGGTGCTGGAAGTGCACACCGGCCAGAGCGGCCATTACCACAAGAGGTCTTCGCGGCTGGATCCCAAGAGGGTTATTTCAATCTTTGGGGAAGTTGTGGTTCTTCGGAAACCATATGTTGCAGAGGGTTGTGAGTCTATCCACCCACTTGACGAGGAATTAGAACTCCCGAAGCGATCCTTCTCGTGGGAAATGCAGCGGCGAATTGTAGAGGAAGCAGTTCGCGGGCCTTTCGAGGAAGCTATTGAGAGTATTGAAAGGAGTACTGGAAATTTGGTTTCCAAAAGAACTGCTGAGCAGGTGACTGTTGACGCAGCAAAGGATTTCTCGGATTTCTATGCTCAAAGATCAGGCCCATCATCAGAGGTGGTAGGTCCAATCCTTGTAGCTGCTATTGACTGCAAAGGGGTACCCATGGTCAAGGGTGAGGGTTTAGAGCACACGCCCCGGAGGAATAAAGGTGAGAAGGTAAACAAAAAGAGAATGGCCACTGTTGCTGCTGTTTATACCCAAAGGAAGCGAATTCGCACAGCTGAGGAGGTAATAGAAAGCCTTTTTGAGCACAAGGGTGGGGGAGGAGTGCAGAAGTCAAAGCCTGAGCGAAAAAGAGTTTGGGCGAGTTTGGAGAAAAGCAAAGAGGAAGTAATCGAGGAAGTTGCGGAGGAAATGAAAGCAAGGGATCGTGAAGGAAAAAAGAGATGGGTCGCTTTGACAGACGGTGAGCGTGCACTTCAGTTGCGAGTTTTGCGGCTTTTGCCGCGTGCGACTTTAGTTTTGGATTTCTTTCATGTCTTGGAAAAGCTTTGGAAAGCGGCCTATGCCTTTTACGAAGAAGGCAGTAAGGAGGCCGCTGAGTGGGTACGTAAGCGTGCTATTATGATCCTGGAGGGAAAGGTAAGTCAGGTTGTGAAGGGCATGCGCCAGAGCGCGACAAAGCGCCGCTTTAGGGGCAGAAGGCTGAAAGTTGTGAAGGAAGTAAGTTCCTACCTTTATAAGAACCGCCAATACATGAGATATAACGAATACCTGGAGCAGGGGTTCCCAATTGCCTCAGGAGTAGTTGAAGGAGCCTGTAAGAATCTGATAAAAGACCGTATGGAACGTTCGGGCATGAGGTGGCAACTGAGAGGAGCGGAAGCTATGCTCAAGCTTCGAGCCATAAAGCTCAGCGGGGACATGGAAGAATATTGGAAGTATCATATCGAGCAAGACCACAGACGCCTATATGGAAAAAGGCGCTGGAGAATAGCAGCATGAAA
>CAZGYL010000923.1:0-1994 GCA_964529985.1 uncultured Planctomycetia bacterium
CTTGGGCGATTTTTTCATGAAGCGCCTTGGGCGCGACCACTACAAGCCTGCCCCCAAGTGCGTCCGGGACCACGGTGAGAGCCGCCTGAGCCCGCGAAGGAGCCGCCTCCTTTCGAATCCTCCAATCTTCCCGCAACTGCCCCCGGCTCTTCCCGATGCCGAATATCGCCTGGATCGTCTCCGCCAAGGCAGTCGGCGATTGGTGTTTCAGGCGGTAATACTCGATTACCTGTTGATCAGGATCCTCAATGTCGAGAGTAAGAATAAGTTTTTCTATGTCTGCGATCTTGTCTTCTGTAGCTGAGAGCACAATGCTTCGCAACCTGGGGATCGCTGCAACCGCAATCGGTGAGGCTTCCAGAAGGATCGAGCTCCGGCCTGCGGATCCTCTTGCTGAACGGCCCAGTCTGGAAAGGATCTGGCGCATGCGGGCTTCCATTTGTTTTTGCAGTTGCGCCACATAAATCCGGTTTTCAATATCCAGAATCGGCTGGATTTCACGTACGAGCTCGGCCGGGTCGACGTGTTTGAGCTTAATGGTTTTCCGCACGATCTGAGGCCCGACTTCGTCCAGCTCGGAAAGAATCTTACCTATCCGCTTTACATTGGCGGCGTAATCGGTCACACGCAGAATGTTAGTCCCGTTAATCGCCTGGATTCCCTCAGGCACGGTGGTCATGTCCTTGAAAGCGGCCGCCACCTGCTCGGCCGGAATAAAGCGCAGTTGGTAAACCAGGGTGACGACCCGGTCGCTTTCGGGAATGGCGTTCATGCTTTTGGCCGTAAAGGTGGGGGTTGCTTTACCTGCAGCTTGCTTCACCTCCACGATTTTGTAGATTTCCGCCTCCTCGGTTCCTGCTTTAACGAGGGTTAAGCCGTGGACTTCAAGAATGCTCTCAAGGACCGGAATGAGCGCTGAAGCGGGAATAGGTGTGCTGGAAAACAGGTTGACCGTACGGCGGGCGACGACTTGTTCGTCGAAAAGAAACCGTTTGCCTGTGTACTGTTCGAAAACGCGAAGTACTTCTTTAAGACTTGTGCCCGAGAAGTTCATTGAGATCGACTGGGCTTCGAGCGGCTGGGGCTTTTCAACCGCCGGAGCGGGCTTTTCAGAGGTTCCCGGTTCCGGAGCCTTCCCGCTTTCTTTCGGTTGCGAAGGCGGCGCTTGATTCACTCCATTGTTTGGGTTTGCAGGCGACTGGGCTTTTGTAAGCCCGCGGTGCCCTGCAAGCGCAAAGAGGACAATGGAGGAGACAAACAAAGCGAGCGCTGATTTTTTCATGAGTCGCCTCCTGGTGTTTCCCACAAGAGCGCTTTCCGGTGCGGCGACGGCCGCTTTGTGCGTGCCGGGCCTTTATGGGGCGGTTCGTGTGTCGGGGCCTTGTAGAAGTTCTTGTGAGGAAGAAAAAGGGCCGGCCGAAGAGTCGCTTCCTCCAGGACGGCAGCTCGCGGAGGTTTCTTCGGCCGGGCCTCACTTAGTCTCGGCTCAACGAAGATTCGAAGCGGGCCAAACCACATCGGTTTTCCGCCGGTGCGGACCGCCTGGATTCGTCTTGAAGTTTGAAGTCCTTGCTTCATGGCGCAACGCCCGCTTGGGATCAAGGTTTGGCGGTAGGACGCAGCAGAACCCGGGGCGCCCCGGGCTTTCACAGGGCGGTGACCGGTCCGGTTGAAGGCATGCTGGCTTTGGAGACCGACCTTCGGCGCTCGGTTCCTCCAAGCAGGCAGGAAACCGGAAAGCTGCCGTCCTTCTTTTGTTAAAACACCGCTCGGTGGATTCGAGTTACGGCCCTGTTTCCCAAAGAGTGCAGCGACTCAGAGAACGCCGTCTGAACCAAAAAGCGCATGAAAAAAAGCGGGCGGGTCCAACGCAGACCCGCCCTTTCGGCATGCTGGGGGGCACGTCCGTTACCAGTGCATGCCTTTACACTCAGCTTTTTAAAGGTGTCGGGTGCTCAGTGTCCGGTCTCCTATTACTGGTGTTCCTCATGCTT
>CAZGYL010000924.1:0-1989 GCA_964529985.1 uncultured Planctomycetia bacterium
CCTTCGGGCATTCAAGCGTCAAGTCTCATTGAGCTTCTTAACGGGCTTCTAAGCAAGCTTTCCTGAGCTTTGCCGGCGGAAAGGGCGTTACGAAGAAAACGCCATGTTCTGATAAGCTCTGTTATGTTGCATAGGATACGCCCGTCCCGCCCGCGGCTTGAAAACTGCTCAAATGGGCGCCCCGAAAGCGGTTAGACCTCCATATAAGCCCTACCAGGCCTCGTCAGGCTCGTCGCAGTGCTCCACGGTTTCAGCAATCAGATCTTCCTCAGGCTCAAGGGTAAGCTCCGACTCATCAACGTGGTCGATCTGCTGCGGATCTTCAGCCGACTCACGGTCATTGCACTCGTGGATCACGGCTGAGGCCGGGAATCCTGTTTTCCGGGCCACGTAGTACACGAAGGATTCACGTACCCCGTAAAGTTCGGCGATCCACTCTACAGGCCGTCCGCGGGCGATTTGGAGCATGATACGCTCGACCTTAGGTGTCAGATAAGGCCCGTTCTTGAACCTCAGGACGCCGTTTCCGCTTTTTGACCCGTTGTTTGAACCGTTTGAACTTACTCCTCCTGATCCGTTGGAAGAGGTTGCGGCCATCCTTCTCCTCCTTCTTTTCTCTCAGCACACCGGCTGCACTTCTCGGCGGCCGCGTCGCAGAGGTGCATCTCTTGCGAAGCGCAATCGCGGCGGCTGAATCCGTTCAGATCTTGCTCGGCCCGTTATTGAAGCGCCTGCAAGGCTTTGCTGGAGTCGGTCAATCGAGAGACAGGCGCATTTGCAGTGCCTTGCAAGATCAAACTCTAACCCACGTCCCTTTCAGCACGTTCCGATAACCTTAGCTGCGATGTCAAGCGCAGCGCTTCACTTCTCCTAACCGGTTGATCCGCCCACACGCGTTTTGGGCAGCCCGAAAACGGAATTCTTTCCGCGTTCAAACTTACCGTCGCGCTCAAGACGCACGATACGCTCAGCCCTGGTAAGAACGTTACGTTCTCTGGCGAGTTTTGAGTGTGATCGAAGACTTTTGTGTAAACTCATAGGCTCGACAGTTCCTTGCTCCACACTCTTGTCATGCGCTCCGCAAGGGGTCGGCCTTCAACATGCGACTTCCCTTCGCGGAGCACCCGTTCCGCCGAAGAATGCAGGATTATAGCACGTCTGCAGAGCACGCGCTACACCTTTTTCGCATCTTCAGTCGGCTCCGGTTCGTTCCAGGACCAGGTCACCCGGCTGAAGTCCCAGAGCGCTCCCCACAACCCTGCACTTGACCCTGAAAAGGACGTATGCCCGCTCCTTTTCAGCTGCGAGAGTCTCGAACGCAGCCTGGCCTTTCGCTATTACAAGATCCGCCTCCTGGAGCGCGGCTCTCACCTCCTGCGAACACTGACTTACCGGGAGTCCCAACGTATCGATTCCTGGGTCAATAATCTTTGAAACAATCTCCCCGAGCCCGGCTTCTTCAGCTTCTTTGCGGGTCGCGCAACCCAACAACGGGCCCTGGCGCACCACTGAGATTCTCTCTTTCCCCGCCAGGCGCTCAAGGAGCAGCTTGTCAACTACGATCTCACCTGCAGCCGCATGCACGAAAAGGACCTTGCGCGCCTGCTTCAGATCGCGCTTAAAGTCGTCCCAGACCTCTGTGTGAAGCGTCAAATCCTCGGCTTTGTCAAATAATTCAGCTACAGCTAAATCGCGAGCCAGGTCATCGTCGAAGATATTCGCCAAACAAGCGAATTTCACGGCAAGCTCAAGGGGTCTGCGGGCGTCCACCAAACGGCCTCGGAGGCGATCCTCGGAAGCCAGAAGCTCTTCCTGCCAGAGAGCCTTGCGTCGCGCGTATGGATCTGAGATGCCTAAAACCTTTGAAGCCCGCAGCGCGACTTCCGTCATGAGTTCGGCCGGCGTGCGGTCCACAGTCCTGCGCCTGAGGAACTCCATGATTTCACCCAGAATGCGGTTGTGGAGCCAGGCGTCATCCGTGACCGCCTC
>CAZGYL010000925.1:0-1983 GCA_964529985.1 uncultured Planctomycetia bacterium
CCTTCTTGCGCCGTAAATCTTCCCGAGGGCGACCAATATCTTCATTGCGGTCTGAGCGGCCCGGCCCCAGGCGCCTTGGAGAACGGCTTTTTCTTCAGCACTGAGTTCCATGGCGATCTTCACGTCCCCAGCTCCGCACGCTCAAACAAGCCACGGTCCTTATTCCAAGGTACAGTGGCATCAACCGCAACTTTTGCTGTTATGAGACGGTCGGATCCTTCAGCAGGCTCAGCGCTTGCGTCAAGGCTGCTTCCGGGGCCGCGCCATATCTTTACGTCCCGATCAGCCTGTACTCTTGTTGCAACCGCCCACTCGACCGAATTGGGGTCATTGATATCCACGTCACCGTCCACGGCGATACAATGCTTCAAGCTTCCGTGTGCTTGAAACGCAGCCTCACATGCGCGCATGCCGTCTTCCGGGTGCTGTTTGTCAATCTGGACCACCGCGTGAAGCCAAGAGCAGCCGCCCGGCGTAAGAACCACGCCCGTGCAGCGTACAACGCGGTTTACGGCTCGGAAGATGGTCGGCTCTTTCGGCATTCCCATAAGCAGACGATGCTCCCGGGACGCAGGTAGAAGCGCCTGATAAATCGCGTCCTTGCGGTGCGTAATCTTGGTAATACGAATCACGGGCTCATTACGCACAATATCGTAAGTACCGGTTATATCCGGGAAAGGTCCTTCGGGGTGCCGCTCTTTCGCGCTGAGGATCCCCTCAAGCACGATCTCACACTGTGCCGGAACGAAAAGATCCGACTCCAAACACCGAACGACTTCCAGAGGCTTCAAAGCGTTCGCGATATGAAGCTCGCATATATCGCCTGCTGAGATTGAAGCTGCAAGCAATACCGAAGGATCAAGCCCGAGGCATAGGGCGACAGGCATCTCTCCGCCCCACTTGTTGAGGTTCCGCCAAGTGTCACGGTGGCAGATCCGTGCGGCCAACCTGTCTTTGTCTATGGGAGAAGCACGGTGGAACGATAGATTAAGCCTGCCCCCGGGATCGCTCGAAACCAGTACTCCGGCCGTTATGTAGGGGCCCATGTCTCTGGAGGTATGGGTGAAAACGGGAAGCAAGGAAAGATCCACCTCTTTCCGTACCACCTCCCTGAAGGGCGCAACTTCGGTCACCGCAGGCTCAGAAGGGTTATCTATGGCGCGTGCAATGTGCTGGAGAAGCTCCCCAGGGCTGAGGTCCAAAGCCCGCGCGAAATACTCCCGCCTCGAGCAGACCCCGCCCACCGCCCGGAAGTCGGATCCTTTGAGCTTTTCAAACAGTACGACCCGTCCATCCTTTTCTTTCAGAATCCGGGCGGCCTCCAAGTGCGGGTCCACTTCCTGCGGGATTCTCACCAAGCTGCCTTCGTGCTCTATTTGCTCCAAGAAACTCCGTAGACTCATTCCTCACTCCCCCCACCTGCGGTAAAGCTTGTGATCGATCCGCAGGCAGTCAAGCACTTTTCCCACGACGAAATCAATAAGATCTTCAACCCTGCGCGGCTTGCTGTAGAAGCCCAAAACAGGCGGCACGACAAAAGCCCCTGCGCGTTTCACCGCAACCATGTTTTCAAGTGCCGGAAGCGACAGCGGCGTCTCGCGCACAACAAGCGCAAGAGGCCGCCCGAGCTTAAGACAGCTCTCAGCCGCTCGGGCAACAAGCGTGTCTGCAAAACCGTTCGCAACTGCAGAAAGGGTCTTCATACTGCACGGGCATATCGCCATACAGTCGAAACGAAAAGAAGAGCTTGCAAGCGGAGAGTCGAAATCCAAATCGCCGTAACACGCCCGCACCGCCGTCTTGAGGTGCTCAAACCCCGGCGCCCCTTCAGCGCTGCCGACCTTCTCAGCGCCTCGGGAGACAATGAGATGGACTTCGTGCCCCGATTGGAGAAGAACTTCGCAGAGACGCTGTCCGAGGATCACTCCGGAAGCGCCGGTAACGGCCAAAACGACACGCATCTCTTTCCCCCTCTATGCGACC
>CAZGYL010000926.1:0-1980 GCA_964529985.1 uncultured Planctomycetia bacterium
GATCGCGTACAAGATCCGCCGATCGGAGCAGGCAAAGACGAGTGGGGTGAAGCGCTTATGAGCAACGGCCAGCCTTACGGGAACAACGTCGCGCTGCATCTCTTTTTCAGGATCCGTTGCAGGTGAGACCGAGGGGTGGGGGCTTCGGCGCCGAAGCCCCCACCCAGCACCAATACAAAGCAGGTATGAGGTGACGAGATCGGAGGCATGCGAATGAGGTGCAAGCAGCTCTTTTGCTTGTTGATCTTATGGGCTTCGGCCGGTTCGTATCTGTACGCTGCTACGCCTAAGCTTCCCGGTGGGGACGTAAACGGCGACGGCGGTTTGGATATCGGTGATGTGGTATACCTGCTTGGATATCTCTTTGGTGGTGGTCCCGAACCTGCACCTTGCGGGCCGTGTGAAGGCGGAGAGGATCTCCCACCTCCCTGGACCGCGCTTCGCAAGGCTTCAGCCGGCACAGCGGACATAAACGGAGATTGGCGTATAAACGTTAGTGATCCGATTGCACTTCTGGGCTACCTTTTTGCAGACGGACCGCCGCCGGTTCCATGCGGCGTGTGTTGGCCCGGAGGAGCCCACCTGCTTCCTGCAACCGGGCTTAGGGGCTGCTGCAGGGGCTATCCCGAAGAGGAAGGAGGTTGGGGAGCTTTACAGGTACCGTGTAACGATCCTGCCTGGCCCGGGCAAGACGCACAGACACAGCTCGGCTGCCCGCCTGAGGAGCGCTTTGTTGACAACGGTGACGGCACCATAACCGACCTTTGTACAGGCCTCATGTGGCAGAAAAGCTGCGCGGTGCCTCCTGGAACCGAAGAGCCTTACAAAGGAGCGATCACTTGGGACGAGGCTTTGCTCTATGCAGACCAGCTTGAATTTGCAGGCTACGACGACTGGCGCATGCCCAATATCTTTGAGCTTTGGAGTGTAACGCTTCTTCCTTGCAACGGTTTTCCGGACAGACCGGACGGAGTAACACCGGTCGACGAGTTTCCCGAGCCGTTTGAGAGAACCCCGACGTTTTCGTGGAGCGAAAAACCGCCCGAAGTCAGCGGCGGCTACTGGAGCTCTACAAGCCCAGAAGTATTTTGGGGTCGTGTCCTGTTATTTGGTAGGTACGGTATAGAGCCATATGAGCGTCGTTTTCTCAGATGCGTTCGTGGAGGCACAGATCCGTCAACCACCCGGTTACCCGCTACAGGCTGCAACCAGTGTTATGTCTTTGATCCCGTTTCGAAAATAAAGCGCATCCCATGCGATGACCCCAGAGCGGTGGGTCAAGACAGCCGGCTTCAGATCGGCTGTCCAATGGAAGGGAGGTTTGTTGACAACGGTGACGGCACCATAACCGACCTTTGTACCGGTCTCATGTGGCAAAAGAAACCTCCTACGGTGCCCCCTGAATACGAAGGTGACGAATACGGAATGACCACCTGGCAGGGCGCACTTAGATATGCCAATGACCTCGAGTTTGCAGGCTACGACGACTGGCGTCTGCCCAATCTCCACGAGCTTGTCTTTATCTCCGACTGGTACAACGAAGGTTGGCCTCCCACCGGGCTTAGAAAAAACGTCTATCCTTTTGAGTGGCCTGAGAAAAGACGCCCGGGCTATCCTGTTTACTGGACATCGTCAGCAACAGAATATTACTGGCATCGGCTGGTTTACCTGGCATTCGGAGGTGTGGCTGTGAACGAACCCCCTAATCGCGGTTCCCAGTGCGGACTGCTTTGCCGGGCCTACGTGCGCTGCGTCCGCGGTCCCATCTGGATCCAGGGGAAATAGAAACGGAACGCGAGAAATTTGTTGTGTGGGGCAGCGTAGTCCAGTCTACGAGGAGGGGCGTAAAGCCCAACGCTGCTTTACCGAAGTCCGGAGGCATCAGGTATCGTCTCCTCATACTTCCCGGTCGTAGCGCGGAAAGAGCGCCCCGATTTTTGATTTGCAATTTCCCCCGAATCGTGGTCACCATAGCCAAGT
>CAZGYL010000927.1:0-1979 GCA_964529985.1 uncultured Planctomycetia bacterium
CAGGTCGTATCCCCTGTAAAAGGGATCGCTTCTCGAAGTGAGTATCCGGTTACAGGATCGCCTTTCTTCGTCAGAAGGGCCGCTTTGACCCAGCCGTCCGACTTCGTCCTTGCGTTGATAAAAAGCCTGCGGCCTTGGTAGGTGAGGGGGCGCATAGTGACCCGGCCCGGTTCAGAGCCGGCTTTCAGAGAGGCGAAGCCATCGCGTCGAAGCCGCGCAAGGCCGATCGCGAGTTTCCACGAACTCAACGGCTTCTTGTCCCTTGTAGGGTTGCGCGATCCGAAGTAGTAGAACCAAAGCTCTTGCCCTACAAGAATAGGAGGCGTGAGCGCGGGTCCGGAATAATCAGCGTCCCAGCTTCGTGGCCCCCCCAGGGGAATGAAAGGCCGCCGTACGGGCGGCCGGCACCAGTGGCGTCCGTCCCGGCTGTAAGTGAGTTGGATATCGACTTGCTTCCACCCCTCGGGTATCACGTGGAGAATGCGAATCAGTCCGATCCACATGCTTTCGTATACGAACCCCACATGCCCGTATATCTGGCAGTCGGGCTGATCGTTTCTGTCCGGGTAGAGGTAAAGCCGCGGGGGCGTCCAGTGGATCAGGTCCCGGCTCTCGGAGAAGGTCCGGAGCCGCAGCCGAGGCTTATGATCCGGTACGATTCCGAGCTCTTTGATTTTCTCTTTGGGCAGATAGAGATTGAACTTGCCGTCCCAAATATAGCGGCGCAAAACCGGATCGTAACGAAAGGTGCTTGTGTCTCCCGCACCTTTGGCCCAAAAAGGTCCGGGGTTCATCGGATTTATCGTTCTTGAAAGTATGGGTTGTTTGAATGCCGGCTGCCAGCGGATTCCATCCCGGGAACGGTACAAGTAAAAACCACTCGGCTCGCCGGAAGAGGGCGGCGGCCGCCTTTCAAGTACAGCTAAGTAAGGCCATTCCGATTCAGCGCCTTCCGGATTGCACATCAACCCCCGCAGGGTCCCGGGAGGGTCGGAAACACCGCGGCCTTCAGGGAGGCAGTGGGGTGGAGTCCACCTAAGACCATCCGAACTTTCAAGATACAAAGAAGCCTGCCACACGCGGAACCTGCCGCTTTCGGGGTCACGCAAAACAGCAAAATGACCGCCGGGTGCCAATGGATTACCCGGGTATTTGACGGGCTGGTGGAGTTCTCTGGTTAACTTTGAAAGCGAGGCTATCAAGTAATCGTCTATGAAAAGCTGCCTCTCAGTGCCGATTCTAAGCGGAAGATCGGCCTCCTTATCAGGAAACATGATCCGCTCGCTTGTCAGAATGCTGTAGGCTTCAGGGAACCTGTCTCGGTCCGGCCACTGTCCGCAGAAGGCGCACCTTGTGACCAGAACTAACGTAAGAAAGAGAAAAACGCGGATTTTTCCCAAATGTAAATTGCAACGCATAACATTCAGCTCCTTGTAAGCGGGAGTTTTTCCTAAGCAACCATGCGAAGATGCCCGGGTTTGACAAACCGGCCGTCAGAGCATGATAATATCGGGCCCAAGCATTAGACAAGCGGCATGCCCGGAGGTACAGAGATGGAGCTCGGGGAATAAACGCCCCGGCCACGGGCAGATGCGTCCCGCTTTTTGTGTAAATTTCCGTCGGGGTCATTTTAGGCGTCGGGTAGTTTCGGGGGCCTGCCCGCCCCGAGGGGCGGGCAGCAAGTTGCGGTAAAGCCCACGTCCTGGGAACTTGGCGTGGCCCGACAAAGATAAAAGCGACTCACAGCGGATCTCCGAGAAAAAAGTTCAAACCCTCCTTTAAGAGAGGAGGTCGCTATGAGCCGGTAACTTGATTCTGATCCGATGAAAGAGGCCTTGGAATTAATCCTCGAGGAGGGTTTGGACGGGCTTGCTCAGGCAATCTCCATAATCATAAACGAAGCTATGGAGGTCGAACGGATTCAAAGAGCGGAAACTCAAGGCGCGGGTGGGGCTTTGAGGTTTCAAGCTCTCAGGTTT
>CAZGYL010000928.1:0-1969 GCA_964529985.1 uncultured Planctomycetia bacterium
CGGCCTCGTCCACCTCGAGCAAACCGGCCAAAAGCGAGACTTTGTACTTTCCGGCGATCTCCACAAGTCGCTTGGTGGAAGGCCCTTCAGGGACTTTTTCCGCGAGCTTAAGCAGCGAAGAGCGCGTCAGAGTCATTAGAAAGGTGTAGCCTGTTATGCAACATTCGTGAAAGGCCACCACCTGGGCCCCTGCGGCGGCGGCTTGGTCCGTAAGCGCGGCGATACGGTCCAAATTATATTCCTTGTCGCCGTCCCGCGCCTCAAACTGCGCCGCAGCAACCCTTACTTCACGCATAAGAATTTCCTCCTGGAAAACGCCCGGCCTATCCTGGCCCGGCGGGGGCCGTTCTGTCAAGCGCGAAGGCACGTGCAGGAAAGGTTGTTTTCAGGTAGTCTGTCAGGAGGTCGGCAAACGTGAGGCTTTCTCGACTGTTTGAAGAGAGGTAGCGCTATGTACAGACACTCAAGCACAGTGACCGCTTTTGCGTTGACGCTGACTGCGCTTTGGGCTTCGGCGCTCCGTGGTGGACTTGCGGTTCCTTCCTTGTCTTTGGAGGAGGGATTCGGAGACCCGCCGCGGTCTTGTTCGCTTGTCCCTTTTTGGTCATGGAACGGGCGCCTTGAGCCTGAAGAGCTCCGCCGGCAGATCGACCTCATGGTCGAGCAAGGCGTGTATGGAGCCTTCATGCACGCCCGGGCCGGTATCAACCTTGATCAGACGCCGTACTTTTCCGAAGGCTGGTGGCGCGCGATCCGAGCTTCGGTCCAGCATGCTGCAAAAGTGGGGTTTGCAGCCTGGATTTACGATGAGGATAAATGGCCGAGCGGCGCTGCAGGAGGCAGGACGATAAAGAGAAATCCGAAACGCAACGTGAGAAAAGGAGTCAGGTGGGAAGAGCTCCGTGTGTCAGGCCCCAAGGAGGTCGCGATTGCCTTCCCCGGTGCCCATTGGGTGCTTGCTGCAAAGCTTACGGGTGAAAATTCCATTGATCCTGATTCGATAGTCGAGCTTACACCGCTGAACGCCCCTCGAGATCAGAAGCGCTCTGCAGGAAAAGCGCACGTGTGGACCTGCCCGCCGGGTTCATGGATCATTCTTGCATTTCGTGTCGAATCCTACGGCGGGGTTAATTACATGAACCGTGCGACGGTGCGGGACTTTATTGATATAACGTACGAGCGGTACGCACGTGAGGTGGGGCGTCATTTCGGCAAGGCGATACCGGGCGTTTTCTTCGATGAAATTCACAACTCCGGGGTGCCGATAGTTTGGGTCGAGAACTTCGCTGAGATCTTCAAGAAGCGCAAGGGTTACGACATTCGGAGGTATCTTCCCGCGCTTTTTATGGATATCGGACCGCGCACGCCTGTAGTGCGCTGCGATTACTACGATGTGTACACCTCGCTCTATGAAGATGCGTGGTTCAAACAGATTTCCCAATGGTGCGCCGAGCATAATCTCGATCTTGTAGGCCATACGATCGAGAACATAAACGCCTACCGAACTCAGGGTGACTATTTCCGCACAATGCGCCACCTGCAGATTCCTTGTACCGACAACGAAGATTTCCGCTACCGTTATCCGAGGCGGGTCGATCCTTGGAAGCCGAAGCAGCTTGCAAGCATTTGCCACCTTTACGGAAAGCCTTTTGCGGCTGTTGAAGCCATGGGTGGAGCCGGCTGGTCCTTCACCCTGAATCTGGCCCGCTACGGTCACAATCTTCTTGCGGCCTACGGGATAAATTTTTCGATCCCGCACCTTTTCCACTACGCACAAGATCGGCCTGAGAACGTCGACGATTGGCCGAACTCATGGTTCTTCCGCAATCCCTACTGGAAGTACTTCAAGCAAGGTAAAAATGTCCATGATGGGATCTATGGGCCGGATATGGTCAAGGCTTTTAACGCGGCAAAAATAGTGCTCAATATCCACATCGAGGATGATTTACCTTATAAGGTGAACATGAGG
>CAZGYL010000929.1:0-1968 GCA_964529985.1 uncultured Planctomycetia bacterium
CGTCCTTCAAAGCCTTTTCCTCATGTAGAGCGGCAGTTGCCCACAGCACGGGCGAGCCAGATCGCCGAGTTGAAGAAATTTCTTGAAAGCTCCCACCCCATAGCTCAAGCGGTGAGGCGTGGTGAGCTTCCGTTGCGCATCCGCGCTGATACGCCGCGGCAGATAAGAGAAGCTCTCCGGTTGGCCCGCAGCTTGCGCTTGCATCCCACGATTGTCGGTGCGGCCCAGGCAGGGTCGCTTGCAGGAGTCTTGCGCAGGAGCAAGGCTCAGGTTGTCTGGCTCTGTCCGTTTGATCCTGAAAGAGCGGTTGCGCGCGATCCCGTCCGTTTCGGCCCGGACCCTTTCAGGTTCTTGGAAACACCGGGCCTGCTTGCCGGAGCAGGAGTACCGGTCGCAATTGCAACTACGCGCGGCGACGGCAGGTCCTTGCTTGCAGCAGCCGCTTTTGCTGTGTCCCACGGCATGCCGAAGGAAAAGGCCCTCCGTGCGATTACAGTTGAGGCCGCAAGGATACTGGGGGTAAGCGACAAGGTAGGGGTTGTTGCTCCGGGAAGGCCGGCGGATCTGGTTGTACTTAACGGCCCGCCCTTTGCAGCAGGTGCGCGTGTTATCCGCACCTTTGTGGCCGGACGTGTGGTTTATGAGGGCAGGAGGCCCCCTGCAGGCCGTTCCGGAGGCGACCTTCTCCTTCGCGGCGCGCTTGTGCTTACAGGGGACGGAGGCAGATTCCCCGGGACGGATATCCTGATACGAGACGGGCGGATTGCGGCTGTTGAAGCCGGCTTGAAGGCTCCTGAAGGAGTCAAGGTGATCGATCTTGAGGGCAAGGTGGTTGCACCGGGAATGATCGACCTTGCAAGCCGTTTGGGCACTCACGTGCTGGGAGAGGATTCTACGCAGGCTCCTTCGTTCCGAGGCAGCGACACTTTTCTCCTGAGCGTGGGATCGATTCTTCGGCCTGAGGATCCGGCTTTTTCTCCGTGCTTGAGGGAAGGTGTTTTGGGGTTGGTTGTGCGGGGAGCTTCGGGCTCTGTTGTCTCAGGTACCGGGGCTTTTGTGCTTCCCGGCCGCAGAGCGCCGGATTTTGTGGAGCTTCCTTTCGCCTGCATTGATATCGATGTTTCAGGCCCTTCGCGTTTTGCGCGCCTGAACTCGCTTCGATCTCTTCTCAGGCGTCTTGAAAGCTACCGGCAGGCATGGAAGCGGTATCGCGAAGCTCTCAAAGAGTATCAACACCGAAAGCCGCGTGACACGGAAAACAAACTCAAAGAGCCCGCTCCGCCTTCGGCCGATCCGGTCATGGATCGGCTGCTTGAAGCGCGCAAGAGAGCGATACCGCTTTTTGTGCGTGCAGAAAGGGGCGATGCGATTCAAGGAGCCCTCAAGCTTCTTGCCGACGAGGGAGGCTACGAGTGCGCTCTTGTCGGAGCCTCGGGCATACAACACGTTGAGAACGTGGCGCGGATGTGCCGCGGTGTCATTCTCACACCGCCTTACTTCAGGAAGGTGGAAGGCCAATGGGTTGACCTGCCCAAGCTCCTTGCCGGCCGCGATATTCCTTTTGCGCTTGCAAGCGGCGGGGCCGAGGGAAGCTATTACCTGCGGTACTACGTTTCGGGAGCGGTCCGCAGGGGGCTTTCTCCTGATAGAGCTCTTAGAGCGGTCACCTCGGTGCCGGCGAGGCTTCTGGGCGTTTCAGACAAGTTCGGCGTTATCGCCCGGGGGCGCATAGCCGACCTCGTTGTCTATGACGGCGAGGTTTTTGCACCCGGAACGCGGGTTGTCATGGTCTTTGTTGAAGGCCGGCGGGTGTACGGTGGAAGGTAGTGCGCGGGAGATTTTGAAATGAGCCTTTGTGCGGTCGTTCTCTTAAGCGCCTCGGCTGTACTTGGAGGAGACCTTGCAATCTTCGCAGGCAAGATAGTGACCATGGAGGGCAAGGTCATAGACGGGGGCGTGATCATAACC
>CAZGYL010000930.1:0-1965 GCA_964529985.1 uncultured Planctomycetia bacterium
TTTCCCGTAGCCTGGCTTACGTTCAAGCGTGTGGCTTTTGAGCGCGAACTTGCAGTTGATGAAACCGCTCTTGAGGAAGGAGGGCTCAATCAAATGGAGTACGGAAAGACGCTTCTTAAAGTTGCTTGCGAAAAGCCGCGGTTCTCTGAGGCCGTGCTTCCGGCGCTCACACTTTCCGAATCGGCGCGCTGGCTTAAGAAGCGGATTTCCGCAGTAAAAGGATTCGCAGGTTCGCGGCCGCGTTGGGTGCAGATTGCCCCTGCGGTTCTTCTCCTCGGGCTTCTTGTGGCAGCTTCAGGGAAAAGTGCGCCTGAAGGGGCCTGCAAGGGTGCGCTTTCAGGCGGCCAAATGCTGAAAAAGTTTGCCCGGGCTCTCTCTAAGGGCGATTACGAAGCGCTTTGCGGGTTCTTGGAGATCGAGGACAATCTTGACCGTGAGGCCGCGCGCTTGCTCAGTGAGATTGCAGGAGGTGGGAAGGAAGGCCGCGTTGAGCTTGTAACAAGAAGGCTTTTATCTGAAGACGAGCTTTTCGCCTGCTTCTTTATCCATGTGGGAGCTAAAGAGAAGAGAGGAATCCCGCTTGGGTTGTACTTCTACAGGGAAGGCGGCAGGTGGAGCTGCAGGCCGCTTCTGGGGCTGCATACATTTGTTGTAGCGCGCAAGTTTACTGGGAAAAAACTCCGCAGGCGCCTTTGGACGAATACGGTATGCAGGTGTTTCTTCGGCTCAGGGTCAATAAGAATGAGGCTTGAGCGCCTGAAGGCCGAGCTTGAAGCTTACCGGCTTCTTTCCAAGCCGCCTTACAATGTTAAGGCATGCCGGGTTTTGTCCCGGATCCTGCAGGCGCAAGTCAGGCAGCTTGAGAAATTCAGGTCGGCTGAGGAGCTTAGGCAATGGGTTCTGGGCAGGCTGCGGGTCGGCGAAGAACTTGCCCGGCCGGAAGATTTCTACGTGTGTTTTTACCTTGAAGCCCGGGACGGTCAAAAGGCGATTGAGATCCCCTGTGCGGGCGGAGGGGAAAAAATCTTCCGTGCCTTTCCTGTTCCTTGTCTTACAGGTGACATGGTCTGCACGGCGACATCTGAGATGAGGAGGATTACCGGCTCGCCTGCCATTCCCTTGAAAACGACACGGGAGGGAGCTGAGATTCTCAGGAAGGTTACGGCAGAGAACTTGAAGCGCAGAGTCGCCGTTGTGGTGGAGGGGAAGGTCTTGATGGCTCCTGTCATTCAATCCCCCTTGCCGGGAGACCGCATTGTGATTGTAGGAAACCTTAGCGGAGAGCAGGAAAGGGAGATGGCGCAACGCCTGAACGGCTATCGCACGAAGGCGTTGGAATTCCTGAGGGCTTTTAAGTAGGGACCGGGTAGGGCTGCGGGAGCCCGGAGGCTTGGGCCGCAGCTTGAGGTATGCCCAGCGGGAGGCCCGCCGAGAAGGGGCTTTTTATCGGAGCTCGGGGGAGGCGCTTAAGAGGGAAGAGCGCAGATACCGAAAAGAAAAAAGCCGGAGCTCCGGTGCACTGTTGGGTTAAGCCGCTTTCGGTGAGAAGCATAACGGGGGTAAAAAAGAGATGGGAAGAAGTAAGATCTTACTGGGGGCTTGTTTGCTTCTTTCGCTGCTGCTTTCTTCCTGCGGCACTACCAGCACGCAATACGTTGACGGGACTTTGGGATACGCCGTTACCAGGGGGCGGCTGGTTGAAGTGAAGCACCTGGATTCCACAGATCGCAAGCACTTGGCCGACGGGGTGGCTGTGGTTGTAAGCGGTGAGGACTGCGAGGTTACCATGCAGTTTGGAAACCGCGCCCAGGTCATAAAGCTCGTTCCCAAGAGCATTATCGTTTACGGGGAAAAACAGGACTACATACTTCAGCCTTACCCGGAGTCGGGCTCGGAATTCACCGAGGCTCCCGCACTTACAGACCGCGAGACAAAACCGGAAAAGTAGTGCGGCTGAGTGGGACG
>CAZGYL010000931.1:0-1960 GCA_964529985.1 uncultured Planctomycetia bacterium
AGCACCGGAGGGGTGTTGTTCCAAACGATCGAGTTTACAAGTTGGAGCTTTACTCCTTCCGTCATGATTCCCCCGCTGCGGGGGCTTACGTTTCCCGCCGCAGTGACATGACTTACGCGGAAGACTTCCCATGACGCTCTCTTTATGCATAGTCCTCCGCCTCCGAGGAGCGCGATATTGCCCGTAAAGAGGCAGTCCTCAACAACACCCGTCGTGTAGCGCGAATAGAATCCCCCGCCGTAGCGTTCCGTCTCGTTCCCTGAAAATGTACAGCCCTCAACCAAGAGGCGATCCATGTTCCCGACGCACGCAACCCCGCCGCCGCTCTTGGCGGACCTGTTTCCGCTTACAAGGGAATCCCTGAGCTCAAGGTCAGCTTCGCGCGCGAAAAGCCCGCCGCCCTCTTCGGCCCGATTACCGGAAAGCGCGCACCTTTCAACCGAAAGAGCGCCTTTCCAGATCCTTATTCCGCTTCCAAGGTTCCCGGTGACGGTGCAATCAGAAAGCGAAAGCAGCGCGGGATCCTCAGCCTCGATCGCTCCTCCCGATCCGCCCTCGGTTTCGTTTCCCGATATCGTACAGCGGGCCAGAGTTACCCTTGAGGCGGCGCCTGCATAAAGCGCAGACCCGGCTTGAGCGTGGTTCTGCGAGATCGTTGAATCGGTAATTTGCGGGAGGGTACCCATTCCGCAGAGGATTCCTCCTCCGCGCCGGGCCGAGTTGCCGGTTATCTCGCAACGGCGGATTTCAGGCCCTTCTCCTTTGCCGATTATGATTCCCCCGGTTTTGCCTTCTGTTATCGTAAGATCAGTAAGAAGAGACCCGGTACCAGGCCCGAGGATCGTCCCTTTGACCACGCTCTTTCCCACACCGGATCCGATTATAGTCACCCTATAAGAGAGAATGGGCCGGTTCGGCAAGTAAACGCCTTCTGCAAGGTGTATGGTGCGGCTTTCCACACCGGCCTTATCGCAAAGTCCCGTATCGAATCCGATACGGCCTCCATCGGCAGCCGCTGTCAGACAGGGTGAATTACGTGCAAGCGCGAAATCGAAAACAAGCGCTTCGGCCAGCGTTGCGTAAGGGTTGTCCGGCGTTCCCTCGCCCGGCTGCGGGTGGGACGGATCCACGTAAACGGTGTCCTTGGAGCCCCAGCCGCCGAAGAGAGGATCGGAGTTCAGGTTCCCTTCGCCCGGCCATACCCTTTCTGACTGGACGCATGAATAAGTAACAACAAGCCCGCCGTCCGGGCCCTCCTCTCCTTCGATAGAGCCGCCGCAGTTTCCCCAAACGATGCACTCAGAGATTTCCGGTACCGATCCTTCAGACCAGAAGACCCCACCTCCCCCTTCCGCAGCTACATTTCGCATAATCGTACATTTCCTGAAGACGGAAACCGCCCCCCGATAACAGAAAATCCCCCCGCCTCTGCCGCACGATACATTCTCGGCAATGAGACAGTTCAGAAAAACAGGCTCCGAGGTGAATCCGCAGACCACCCCGCCTCCGTCGGACTCGCTTATGTTACGCAGAATCGTGCAACCGGTAATCGTCGCACTGCCCTCGGCAACGATCCCGACTCCGTTCTCGAATATCTCGCAGTTTGAGATCGAGCCGTTGTAAATGCGTATCCCGGCCGCTCTGTTCCTGAAGATCCGGCACTCTGAAACACTGGGGGCCGAAGATTGCTCACAGAATATGCCGCTCCGGTTTCCGGTTATGTTGCAGTTTACGATCGAAGGCGAGCAGGAAAGTCCGCAGCTGATTCCTGTCCCACCGCCTGTTATGGTAAAACCCTCGACCCTCGAATCGCTTCCCTCTTTGTTCTCAAAAACGATAACCGGTCTGATTCCCGACGCCAACCGTATGACCGTACGTTCGGGACCTTCAGAGGAGGCCAAAACCACGTCCTTCTTCCGAGCACTTCCCGAGCCGCCCGGCCGGTAAAGGAGGTTGAAGT
>CAZGYL010000932.1:0-1945 GCA_964529985.1 uncultured Planctomycetia bacterium
GAAGGGTGCTTGTAAGAACGCCGGCGCCGGCAAGAACTCCGATCGCAAAGGCGCTTCCGATTCTTCCTCTCATTGCTTATCTCCTCTCTTTCTACAGCGCTAAGATTCAAATCCATTGACTTTCACGGGGTTTTCGTCCGGACCACGGCAAGGAGCCTCCTTAGAGTGAGCTCCTGCGCCTTCTTGACCATTTCGCGCACCGTTCGGTACTGAGAAGTCGATTTGAATTCAGCGCTCAAGCCGTCAAGTACCTCCAGAACCGCGGCGAAAGAACCGTCACGCGCAAAAACGCTCCGCCGCAACAGCTCCGCCATCTCTGCGACGCAGGCTATGAACCTGAAGCGGTCGCTTGTAGCTTTCAGTTCCGTAGCTATGACGCCTTGGCTGAGCGCGTAATTCACTTCCCGCACTCGGCCGGTATCGGCTTCGCGGTAACGCAGGTAAATGCGTCCCAGCGGCCCGGGAGTGCTGCGGTAACGGAGGATCTCATAAAGTACCGTTACAGTTGCACCGGGTCCGACCTCTCCCGCATCGACGCTGTCGTCTCGAAACCTCTGATCCGCAATATCCCTGTTCTCATATCCCAGCAACCGATAGCAGCTTACTACCGCAGGATTGAAGACCACTTGCACCTTTGCGTCCTTTGCTACGACGTAAAGGACGCCGGGCAGGTTTCTCCGGAAAATCTTCTCCGCCTCCCACGGGTTGTCTACGTATGCGTAATTTCCATTCCCTTTGTCTGCAAGTGTTTCGAGCATCGCATCGTTGTACTTGCCCATTCCCACACCGATGCAGGAAAGTAGTATTCCTCTTCCGGCATAGGCTTTTACTTTGGAAAGCATCTCTTCGGGACCGGAGGGCCCCACCGTGGCCACCCCGTCGGTGCAAAGCACCACCCTGTTGACCGCCTTGGAATCGAATGCTTGATCCGAAACCCGATATGCAAGATCCAGGCCCGCCTCCACATTGGTGGGGCCTGCCGGAAGAAGTGAGTCTATTGCATCGGCTATGCGTTTTCGCTGGTGCACGGGGGTAGGGGGAAGAAGGAGCGTCGCCGACCGGCCGAATCCGACAAGAGCTACACGGTCCTGCGGCCGAAGTGACTTCAGAAGATTTTTCAACGCGGTCTTGACCAGATCCAGGCGGGTGAACTCGGGATCATCCGCCGAAGCTTGAGCGGCCATGGAACCTGAAGTATCGATTGCGAAAGTCAATAAAACGGGCTTGCGTTCGGAGCGCGTAAGTTTTCGAGCTTTGACCGTAAGCGCCAGGAGCTCAAGACCTGCTCCAAAAGGCGAAGGCCCTCCTTCGCAGAACAAGGTGAAGTCCCGCCCGGGCTCCGCGGGTCTCGGATCGGGAAAGAAGTTTATACATTCCTCAATGCGGACTTCCCTGGGATCAGGAAGTCTTCCTGCAGATAGTTCGCTTCTTATTCTCGTAAAGGAAGCCGTGTCCACATCCATACCGAACGTGGAAAGACAATCCACAGTTGTATCCATAAAGGGATTAACGCCGTAGCGTTTGCGGAACCCTTCACGCCCCAGCCCCTCGTCGTCGATAGGAGGGGGAGGCACAGCAAGCGGCCGAGCCGCGTAAGCTTCGAAGCTGAGTCGTGGATCAACGGAACGCCAATAGGCGTAGCCGCGTAACAGCCGTTCTTGTTCAGAAGGATTTCCGGTCGGACGGCGCTTGTTGAGCGGCGAAGCCTCCAAAACCACGGCCCTTTGCGGCGCCTGTCCCGGTTGGTACATAACCTGAGCTTGCTGCAGGCCGCGCCGCGCCGCCGCGCGGCGAAGCAAATTTTCACTTCTCGGCCGGGCAGCAAACCCGGTATATCCGCCGCCGGGACCAACGGCCGCGTTCCCCGCAACCTGCGGCGGTGCTTCTTTAGCCCGTGCCTGCGCGCCCGCATTATTCACATCAATGTCCCCCAGCCGAACGACGC